>NZ_JBFBKP010000072.1:0-20663 GCF_040702285.1 Arthrobacter sp. NPDC080086 | reverse complement strand
CCCCGCCCCGAGCCCCATTGGCGCAAGGCCATAAGCTGGGGTATCCCGTGGCCCCCTGGGGTTCCGGCCCCCAGCGCCGGAACCCCAAGGTAGGAATCACCCGCAGTAGGCGCCGGTGGAGGCGCTGTGGACGAGCTTGGCGTACTTGGCGAGCACGCCCTTGGTGTAGCGGGCCGGGAGCGGCTGCCAGCCTTCCTTGCGGGCTTCCAGCTCGGCGGGGTCGACCAGCAGGTCGAAGGAGCGGGCGGCGATGTCGACGCGGATCCGGTCGCCGTCCTTGACGAAGGCGATCGGGCCGCCGTCGACCGCTTCGGGCGCCACGTGGCCGATACAGAGGCCGGTGGTGCCGCCGGAGAAGCGTCCGTCGGTCAGCAGCAGGACGTCCTTGCCGAGGCCGGCGCCCTTGATGGCGCCGGTGATGGCGAGCATCTCGCGCATGCCCGGGCCGCCCTTGGGGCCCTCGTAGCGGATGACGACGACGTCGCCGGCCTTGATCTCACCCTTGTCCAGCGCGTCCAGGGCGCCCTGCTCGCGTTCGAAGACGCGGGCGGTGCCCTCGAAGACGTCGGCGTCGAAGCCGGCGCTCTTGACGACGGCGCCTTCCGGGGCCATCGAGCCGTGCAGGATGGTGATGCCGCCGGTCTTGTGGATCGGGTTGTCCAGGGCGCGGAGGATCTTGCCGTCGACGTCCGGCGGGTTGATAGCGTCCAGGTTCTCCGCGACGGTCTTGCCGGTCACGGTGAGGCAGTCCCCGTGCAGGAGGCCGGCGTCGAGCAGCGCCTTCATGATCACGGGCACGCCGCCGATCCTGTCGACGTCGGTCATGACGTAGCGGCCGAAGGGCTTGAGGTCGCCCAGGTGGGGGATCTTGTCGCCGATGCGGTTGAAGTCGTCCAGGGTCAGCTCGACCTCGGCCTCGCGGGCGATCGCGAGCAGGTGCAGGACCGCGTTGGTGGAACCGCCGAAGGCCATGGTGACGGCGATGGCGTTCTCGAAGGCCTTCTTGGTCATGATGTCGCGGGCCGTGATGCCGAGGCGGAGCAGGTTCACCACGGCCTCGCCGGACTTGCGCGCGAAGTCGTCGCGGCGGCGGTCGGCCGAGGGCGGGGCGGCGGAACCGGGGAGGGACATGCCCAGGGCCTCGCCGATGCAGGCCATGGTGTTGGCGGTGTACATGCCGCCGCAGGCACCTTCGCCCGGGCAGATGGCCTTTTCGATGCGCGTCAGGTCCTCCATGCTCATCTTGCCGGCGGCGCAGGCGCCCACGGCTTCGAAGGCATCGATGAGGGTGACTTCCTTTTCCGAGCCGTCCTCGAGCTTGACCCAGCCGGGCATGATCGAGCCGGCGTAGAGGAAGACGCTGGCGAGGTCCAGGCGGGCCGCCGCCATCAGCATGCCGGGGAGGGACTTGTCGCAACCGGCCAGCAGTACGGAGCCGTCGATCCGCTCGGCCTGCATGACGGTCTCGACGGAGTCGGCGATGACTTCGCGGGAGACCAGGGAGAAGTGCATGCCCTCGTGGCCCATGGAGATGCCGTCCGAGACGGAAATGGTGCCAAACTGCATCGGGAAGCCGCCGCCGGCGTGGACGCCTTCCTTGGCGCCCTGGGCCAGCCGGTTCAGGGAGAGGTTGCAGGGGGTGATTTCGTTCCACGAGCTGGCGACGCCCACCTGCGGCTTGGCGAAGTCGTCGTCGCCCATGCCGACGGCGCGGAACATGCCGCGGGCGGGGGCTGCGTGGATGCCATCGGTGACGACGCGGCTGCGGGGCTTGATGTCCGGGGTGGCAACTGCTGCTGCTTCGGTGTCCTGGCTCATGGCTCAAAGTCTATGGGTCCGGCGAGGATGCCAACGAGCCGCCCGGCCGGATTAAGCGGCAATTCCGGAATATTTCCGCCCACACAGCGGACTCGCGTCCTAGACTACGGAAGCCGCCGCGTGGCCCGCGGGTTTTCCGTGATCTCCGCCACGCAGTTCCGGCGCCAACGCCACCGCCCGCGCCTCGGCCTGCAACAGGGCGATCACTTCCTGGATGGTGGTGCGTGCCGCGGCCTCGGGGCGGGCCAGCACCACGATGCTGCGGCTCGCCTTCACGCCCCGGAGGGGGCGCAGCACGAAGCCGCGGCCCTGGTTCTTCAGGGCCGTGTAGCGCGGCAGCAGGCTGAGCCCGTGCCCGGCACTGACCAGGGCCTCGAGGACGCGCAAATCCGGGTAGAGCTGGGCCCGCAGCGCCGGGGAGTCTGCCTGCATCTCGATCTGGCGCAGCACGGTATCGAAGGGGAAGCCGTCCGGCACGCCCATCCACGGGCAGCCGATGACGTCCTGGGCACTGAGGCTGGCCTTGGCCGCGAGCGGATGCCCCGCGGGAACCGCAACGTCCAGCGGCTCGTCGAGGAGCGGGACCACCTCCAGGCCCTGCCGGGCGAAGACCTCGGGGCCGTCCACGCTGTGCGCGAGGACGACGTCGTAGTCGGCGGCCAGGGCGGCGAAGCCGGCGACGCCGGGGTCCTCGAAATGGGCCTCGAAGCGCAGCCCGTCGATCTCGCGGACCCGATGCAGCAGGCCGGGCAGGAACATTTCCGCGGCGCTGGGGAAGAACGCCGCGCTCACCCGTGTCTGCCAGCCGCGGCGGTAGGTGTCGATGGTGGCCTCGGCCCGGGCCATGGCGGTAGACACTTCGGCCGCGGCGCCGGCCATCGCCAGGCCGGCCTCGGTCAGGCGGACGCCCCGCCCGGACTTCTCGACCAGCACCACCCCGAGTTCCTCCTGCAGCGTTTTCAGCTGCTGGGAGACGGCAGACGGGGTGACCTGCATGGCCTCCGCGGTGGCCCCGACGGTGCCGCGGTCCGCCAGTTCGCGGAGGATCCGCAGCCTCTTGAAGTCCATGAGCCGAGGCTACACGGGCCGTCCGGGCGTTGCTGGACACCCGCGAGGGCCGGACGTAACGTCAAGCACACGGCAACCCTGCCGCCCGACCCGAAGGATCCGGCCATGGATTGGATTATCTGGCTCATTGTCATCGTGCTGATCGTCGCGGTGGTGTGGACGCTCCTGAACCGCAACAGCCGACGGACCGGCGGCACCCAGGCTTCCGGCACCCAGGCTTCCGGCACCCAGGCCTCCGGAACACCGGCCACCGGCAGCACACCGCGGTCCGCCGAGCGGGAGCCCGTTGCTCCGGCAGCCGCGGCGCCTGTCCCCGTACCCGCACCGGCCCCCGAGCCTGCGCCGGCCGCCGAGCCCGCACCGTCCGCCGCACCGGCCGCCGCACCGGCCGCCGCCTCGGAACCCACCGCCGCACCTGAGCCCGCTACCCAGACAGCCCCTGCTGAGGCTACCCCCGCGGAAGCCCAGGCCGCGCCGGTGCACCACCCGGAGTACACCGGACCGCACGCGCCCACTCTCCCGGGGGCGGAGTCCGCGGCGGCCGAGGCCGCAGAGGCTGAGACCTTGCAGGCGGCGGCATCCTCCGCCGCGGTCGAGGGCTCGGCCAGCCACTCCGCTCCCCCGGCCCAGGAGCAGGTGCACGAATCGGCGACCGAACCCGCTCACGAACCGGCGCCTGCTCCCAGCCACGAGCCGATGCCGGAACCGGAGCCCGCCGGTCACCTCGCCGCCGAGCAGCCCTACGGCGTCGGCTCGGCCGCACCTGCGGCCGACGGCAGCGGCCCTGCCGACTTCACCGTCAAGGGTGACGCGGAAACCATGACGTACTACGAGGAGACCAGCCAGGGCTACGAGGAGACCCGGGCCGGGGTGTGGTTTGAGTCGGCCGCGCACGCCGAGGCCGCCGGGTTCCGCCCGCCCCGCCGCGTCAGGCTCTGACCCTCCCGCAGTGTGGCTCACTTCACACTCCGTAATGCGGGCCCGCCGCCCCTCCCGGCATCCTTTCAAGGGCGGGCAGGCGGGCCCCGGAGGCCCGAAAATCCGCGGAATTGCGGGGTTGCCGCCCGTCCTCCCGGCCGCCCGGACCACCTTCTTGCCCCCGATTTCGCACTCCGGCAAATCTCGTGTAGAGTTTCATGTCGTTGCGGAGAACACCGCGGGAAATAAACAGCCCGGGGGGGGAACGAAAACAACAGCTGCACCTCTAGCTCAACTGGCAGAGCAATTGACTCTTAATCAATGGGTTCCGGGTTCGAGTCCCGGGGGGTGCACCACAGAAGAAGCCGCTCCAACACCGATGAAAGTCGGAGTTGGAGCGGCTTTTTTGTGTCTGCGCGGGTTTCGGGCGGCAAGGTGGATTACCCAAAGGCAGGGAGCCGCTGCGGCGAGGGGGTTCCGGTCAGCGCAGCCGGAGGCGGCGGGCGCGAAGTCCCAGGGCTGCTGATGCCGAGACCAGGACGCCGCCGCCGGCCAGCAGAGCGGCCCCAAGCCCCATGGTGCCCCGCTCCCCCGGTTCCGGCGCGTCCGTGGCGCCTCCGGCCGTCGGATCGGCCGCCGGGAGGGTAGGGGCGGCGGGCTGCGGCGGAACGGAAGCGGAGGGCGCCCGGGACGGGGACGCGGGGCCCGAGGGTGTGGTCGGCGCCGTGGTTGTCGCCGGCGCATTGGAGGCGGCCGGGGCGGGCCGGTCCGCCGGGGAAACCGGTGCCGGGGCCACCGGAGCGGGAACGGCCGGGGCGGGTGCCGGTGCAACGGGGGCAGCGGTGGGGGCAGGCGCCGGGCTGGAGGTGGCCGTGGGTCGCGGACTGGACGGCGCCGTCGGCTGGCAGGGACCGAGGGGCAGGACGATCACTGGCGCGCAGGTTTCGGCCCCCGCCGGGGCCGCAGAGATCGTGAGGGCCAGGACCGTGGCGGCCAGCGTCGCGGCAACTGCCCGCGGAGAGGGGCGGCGCACACAGCGGTGATCGGTCATGGGAGCTCCGGCGCGGACTCAGCCGCGGACGCGAATCGCCGGGTGGAAAAGCAGGGGCAGGGCCAACTGGACGGGGTCTGCGCCCACGGGCTCGTCGAGCAGCTCGTTGATCGAGGTCTGCCCTTCCAGCTCCGGCGGGTGCGACGTGTCCATGGCACACAACCCTATGCGAGGTGGGCCGGCGTCTCGGGGCGTGACACGCAGTTCGCGCCTTGCTCCCGGGGCCGGACGGAACCGTCCGACGCCGGCCAGCCGGAAAGGACCGGCTAGGAGAGGGTGCCTGCGTCCGCCGACACCTTGGGTGCCGGAGCGTCGACAATGTCCTTCGCGTCCTCGGTGGAGGAGATGCGGTTTGCGAGTTCACGCACCACGGCCTGCAGCTCGTGGCGAAGGGTGTCCGGGTCGATGGACGCGGCGGCGAGCACGGAGCGTTCCATGTCCGCGGCGGCGACGACGGCCTCCCGGCCACGGTCGGTCAGCGTCACCACGTGGCTGCGGCGGTCGGAGACGCTGCGCTCACGTGAGATGTGGCCGTGCGCCTCGAGGCGGCTGAGGGTCTTGCCCATCGTCTGTGCCTGGACACGCACCAGCTGCGCCAGCTGCGCCTGGGTCATGGGGCCATGGACGGAGAGCACTTCCATCGCGATGACCCCCGCGTGGGTAAGGCCGATTGCTCCCAGCTTTTCATTCCAGGAGTGTTCAACCAGGCGTGCTGCCGTGGACAAAAGGCGGCCAGTGGGCCAGCGATCCAAATCGGGCATAGTAAGTAGTATACCGAATCCCTGATTCGTCGTCGGTTCAGGCGCTCACTAAGCTGGGGTTCCGTCCGTCACATCCGCTCCCCGGAGCGTCCCAGAACAGGAGCCCACCGTGGCAGAACGACTCGTTCCCGGCGACACCGCGCCCGATTTCAGCCTCCAGGATTCCACCGGCCGCACCGTGGGCCTCAAGGACTTCAAGGGCCGCAGCACCGTTGTCTACTTCTACCCGGCGGCCGCGACCCCGGGCTGCACCAAGCAGGCCTGCGATTTCAGGGACTCCCTCGCCTCGCTCTCCGCCGCCGGCTACGAGGTCGTCGGCATCTCCCCCGACCCCGTCGCCAAACTCGCCACGTTCGCCGAGGACGAGGGCCTGACCTTTCCGCTGCTGTCCGATCCGGACCACAAGGTCGCGGAGGCGTACGCCGCCTGGGGCGAGAAGAAAAACTACGGCAAGACCTACGACGGGCTGATCCGCTCCACCGTGGTGGTGGGACCGGACGGCAAGGTGGCCCTGGCCCAGTACAACGTCCGCGCCACGGGCCACGTGGCCAAACTGCGGCGGGACCTCAAGCTCGATCTGTAGAATGGTCCCTGGCGTCCGACGCCGGGTCCCCCGGGATCCGCCGACGACGGCGCCGCGCGCGAGTGGTGAAATTGGCAGACACGCAGGATTTAGGTTCCTGTGCCTTCGGGCGTGGGGGTTCAAGTCCCCCCTTGCGCACCTCGGAAAACCCCGGTCTCTGGCCGGGGTTTTCCTGTTTTAAAAAAATTTCTGCAATCCCACCCATCCCCCCGGCCCCATCGCCCGAATCTTCAGTGAGACACCAACCAAGGGTCGGTGCCCGCCAGTCGAACAACAGCAGCACCGGAAAAACCCTCCGTTGCACGCATTACCTCGGCACAACTAAGGAGATTCACAATGCAGACCATCAAGCGCACCACGCTCGCCGTTTCCGGCATCGCCGCCGTCGCCATGCTGAGCCTGACCGCCTGCGGCGGCTCCACCACCGGCTCCTCCAGTTCGTCGGCCCCGGCTGCGGCCCCGTCCGCGTCGAGCATGGCAGCCTCCCCCTCCATGAGCGCATCGCCGTCGATGAGCGCTTCCGCCGGCGCCATGGACCCGGCCGCCGACCTGGTCGGCTCCGGCTGCGCGGCCTACGCCGCCCAGGTCCCCAGCGGTGCGGGCTCCGTGTCCGGCATGGCCCTGGACCCGGTAGCCACCGCAGCCTCCAACAACCCGATCCTCACCACGCTGACCGCCGCCGTCTCCGGCAAGCTCAACCCCAAGGTCAACCTGGTGGACACCCTGAACGGCAGCGAGTTCACCGTCTTCGCCCCGACCGATGACGCCTTCAAGAAGATCGACGCTGCCACGATCGACAAGCTCAAGACGGACGACGCCCTGCTGAGCAAGATCCTGACCTACCACGTTGTTCCCGGCAAGATCTCCCCCGACCAGATCGTGGGCACCCACAAGACGGTTGAGGGCGGCTCGGTCACCGTGACCGGCAGCAAGGATTCCCTGATGGTCGACGGCGCCAACGTCGTCTGCGGTGGCGTCAAGACCGCCAACGCCACCGTGTACATGGTCGACTCCGTACTGATGCCGAAGTAACCACCACCAACCTCCCCTTCCGGGTCCGGCTTGACTCCCCGGACCCGACCGGAGAAAACGGAGGCCCGCACCATCGGTGCGGGCCTTCGCCGTGCCTGGGCCGTCCATCACCCCGGGCCGGGGCCGCGCCGGAGTCTGCGCGGGAGTTTGCGGCACGGCACCGTCCACTAGAATGGGGCTCACTCCGCAGCCGGCGGCCCCATCGTTTCCCGAGGTGATTCTTCAGTGCCCAGCAGGACCGCGCCCATCAGAGGACCGCGCAGGATGCGCCGCCTCATCGCAGGCCTGGGCGCGCTGCTGCTCCTGGCCCCCGTTGCGGCCTGCACCGGCGCGCCCGGGCCGGTCCCGACGTCGTCGGTCGGCGCCGGTACCGGACCCACCGAAACGTTCACCTTCGGCACCGCGTCCCGCCCGCTGGGGCTGGACCCGGCGCTGGTCTCCGACGTCGACTCCTACCGCATCACCCGGCAGATCCTCGAGGGCCTGGTGGGCGTTGACCAAAACAGCGGCAAGCCCACGCCGCTGCTGGCCACCGAGTGGAAGACCAGCGACGACGGCCGCACCTATACCTTTAAGCTCCGCGACGGCGTGACCTTCCAGGACGGCACCGCCTTCGACGGTCCCGCGGTGTGCACGAACTTCAACCGCTGGTTCAACTTCTCCGAGGCGCTGCGGAAACAGGCCCCGGGGACCTCATTCAAAGGCGTCTTCAAGGCCAACGCGGACCAGGCCTCGCTGTCCATCTACAAGGGCTGCACCCCGCTCGCGGGCGGCAACGTCGAGATCGACCTGACCCAGCCCTTCACCGGCTTCCTACAGGCGCTGACCCTGCCCGCCTTCGCCATGTCCTCGCCGAAGGCCCTCGCGGCGCAGTCCGCGGACGTGCTGAACCAGACCCGGGACGGCCAGCCGGTCTCCGCCTACGCGCTCAAGCCGGTGGGAACCGGCCCGTACGTCTTCACGTCCTGGGACAACGACACCGTCACGCTCTCCAGCAACAAGAACTACTGGGGTGACAGGGGCCAGATCGCCACGATCAACTTCGTCACCTACGACCACCCGCAGACCCGGATGCAGGCACTGCTGGACGGCAAGATCGACGCCTACGACTCCGTCACCGTGGGTAACTTCGATCAGCTGGTCAAGCGCGGCAAGCAGATCATCCAGCGCGACCCGTTCTCCGTCATGTACCTGGGCATGAACCAGGACATCCCGGCCCTGCAGGACCTCAAGGTGCGCCAGGCGATCGAGATGGCCCTGGACAAGGACACCCTGATCCGGAAGTTCTTTATCGACAACACGTCCTCGGCCTCCCAGTTCGTGCCGCCGAAGCTGAGCGGTTTCAACAACAACGCCCCGTCGCTGGGCCACGACCCGGCCAAGGCCAAGGAGCTGCTGGCCCAGTCCACGTACAAGGGCGAGGAGCTGAAGTTCTACTACCCGCTGAACGTCACCCGGCCGTACCTGCCGACGCCAGAGAAGGTCTACGCCGAGATCAGCCGCGAACTGATCGCCGTCGGACTGAATATCAAGCCCGTCCCGGTGGACTGGTCCGACGGCTACCTGCAAAAGGTCACCTCCCCCGGGGACCACGCCCTTCACCTGCTCGGCTGGAACGGTTCCTACGCGGACCCGGACAACTTCGTCGGCCCGCTCTTCGGCGAGAAGAACGGCGAGTTCGGCTACCAGGACCCGCAGGTGTTCTCGAAGATCGCCCGGGCCCGCGGCCTGCCGGACGGCAAAGACCGCACCGAGCAGTACCAGACCATCAACGCGCAGATCGCCGCGTCGGTCCCTGCCGTGCCGATCGCCTTCCCGATCTCGGCGCTGGCGCTCTCCGACCGGGTGGTGAAGTACCCGGCGTCGCCGGTGCTCAACGAAGTTTTCACGAAGGTGGTCCTCAAGTCTTGACGTGCCGGGCCAATTTCAGTTAGTGGGCCGTGCGGGGATATTCTGTGACAGCCAGAGCCGCTGCTACCGGAGACTGATGTGACTTTCATTTCCAAGACCCAACACGCCGACGTCGTCCTGATTGGCGGCGGCATCATGAGCGCCACGCTCGGTGCCTTCCTCAAGCAGCTCGAGCCGAACTGGACCATCTCGCTGTTCGAGCGGCTGGACCGCCCGGGCCTGGAAAGCTCCGATCCCTGGAACAATGCCGGTACCGGCCACGCCGCCCTCTGCGAACTGAACTACTCCCCCGCGGCCAAAGACGGCTCGGTGGATCCGTCCAAGGCGCTGCACATCAACGAGCAGTTCCAGCTCTCCCGCCAGTTCTGGTCCCACCTGGTCACCAACTCCCTGATCGGCTCCCCCAAGGGCTTCATCAACACCGTCCCGCACATGAGCTTCGTGGTGGGCGAAGAGAACACCAAGTTCCTGCGGACCCGTTACGAGGCGCTCAAGCCGAACCCGCTGTTCCGCTCCATGGAGTACTCCGAGGACCAGGCGCAGATCGCCAAGTGGGCGCCGCTGATCATCAAGGGCCGCGACCCCAAGCAGCGCGTAGCCGCGACCCGCGCCGCGGAAGGCACCGACGTCGACTTCGGCGCCCTGACGCGCGAGCTCACCGGCTACCTGGGCAACAACGGCGTGGAGATCAACTACGGCCACGACGTCACCGGCATCAGCCGCGCGGCCGACGGCGGCTGGGACCTGTCCCTGAAGCACCCACGCTCCGGTGAGCGCGGGTCCATCCACGCCAAGTTCGTCTTCGTCGGCGCCGGCGGCGGCGCCCTGCACCTGCTGCAGGCTTCCGGCATCCCGGAGAGCAAGGGCTACGGCGGTTTCCCCGTCTCCGGACAGTTCTTCCGCTGCACCGACGAGTCCCTGGCCGCCCAGCACAGCGCCAAGGTCTACGGCCAGGCCTCCGTGGGCGCCCCGCCGATGTCCGTGCCGCACCTGGACACCCGCTACGTCAACGGCAAGCGCTCCCTGCTCTTCGGCCCGTATGCCGGCTTCTCCACCAACTTCCTGAAGAACGGCTCCTACCTGGACCTGCCGCTGTCCATCCGCCCCTCCAACATCATCCCGATGCTGGCCGTGGCCAAGGACAACATGGACCTCACGGCCTACCTGGTCAAGGAAGTCGCCAAGCGCCACGGCGCCAAGGTTGAGGCCCTGCGCGAGTACTACCCCGAGGCCAAGGACGGCGACTGGGAGCTCATCACCGCCGGCCAGCGCGTGCAGATCATCAAGAAGGACCCGAAGAAGGGCGGCGTGCTGCAGTTCGGCACCGAGGTCATCGCGGGCCGCGACGGCAGCATCGGCGCCCTGCTGGGTGCCTCCCCGGGTGCTTCCACCGCCGTGCCGATCATGATCGAACTGCTGCAGAAGGCCTTCCCGAAGGACTTCAAGGGCTGGCAGGGCAAGCTCAAGGAGATGATGCCGGGCTACGGCGTCAAGCTCAACGAGAACCCGGAGCTCGCCGCGCAGCTCGAGGCCGACACGGCCAAGGTCCTGCAGCTGGAAACGGTCCCGGCCTCCCGCTGAAACTCTGCCGGGTTGCGGCACGTTTAGTCCCTTGAGGCGTTCCGTCGGGTACGGCGTCCGTAGACCCCAGGAGTTCATGAATGTTCCGGCTGGCCAGGCTCTCGCTCGGAAACCGGGCGCTGATCGCGCTGATCACCGTCTTTGCCTCGGTCTTTGGGGTGATCACCATGACCTCGCTGAAGCAGGAGCTCATCCCCTCGATCGAGTTCCCGCAGATCACGGTGATCACCTCGATGCCGGGCGCCTCGCCCGAGGTCGTGGACAAGCAGGTGAGCGGTCCGCTGGAGACCGCCCTGCGCGGCGTCGAGGGCCTGGAATCGACGTCGTCCACCTCGCGCAACGGCGTCTCGCAGATCACCCTGGCGTTCACCTACGGCTCCAACCTGGACCGTGCCCGGAACCAGATCGACCGTGCCATCTCCAACGCCAAGCAGGCGCTGCCCAAGGACGTCCAGCCGCAGGCGATCGCCGGCAGCATCAGTGACTTCCCGATCGTGTACCTGGCGGTCTCCTCGGACAAGCCGCTCAGTGAGCTCAACACCGACCTCGCCCGGCTAAGCGTGCCCCGGCTGCAGAAGATCGACGGCGTCCGCGGCGCCGAGGTCACCGGCGGCGCCACCGAGCACATCCAGATCCAGCCCAAGCCCGAGGCGATGGCGGCCGCCGGCACCTCCATCCAGGCGATCAGCGACGCCCTGAAGAACAACGGCAGCCTGGTCCCGGCCGGCAGCATCCAGGACCAGGGCAAGACCCTCTCCCTGCAGATTGGCAGCCCGGTGGACTCCGTGGACGCCATCAAGGCCCTGCCGCTGGGCGGGGCGCGCAACGCCGCCACGATCGGCAGCGTCGCCGACGTCTCGATCACCGAGGACGCCCGCACCTCCATCACCCGCACCAACGGCAAGGAGACCCTGGCGGTCTCCGTCACCAAGAAGCCCGAAGGCGACACCGTGGGCATCTCACACGCGGTCAAGGACGCCATCCCGCAGCTCGAGGCGGAACTGGGGTCCAACGCAAAGTTCACCCCTGTCTTCGACCAGGCGCCGTTCATCGAGAAGTCCATCAAGGACCTCACCACCGAGGGCCTGCTGGGCCTGGGCTTCGCCGTCGGCATCATCCTCTTGTTCCTGCTCTCGGTCCGCTCCACCCTGGTCACGGCCGTCTCGATTCCGCTCTCGCTCCTGATCACGTTCATCGGGCTGAAGGCCACCGGCTACTCGCTGAACATCCTGACCCTGGGCGCGCTGACCATCGCGATCGGCCGCGTGGTGGACGACTCGATCGTGGTGATCGAGAACATCAAGCGGCACCTCAGCTACGGCGAGGCGAAGATCACCGCGATCCTCACCTCGATCCGCGAGGTGGCCGGTGCGATCACGGCCTCGACCCTGACGACTGTGGCTGTGTTCCTGCCGATCGCGTTCGTGGCGGGCCTGGCCGGGGAGCTGTTCCGGCCCTTCGCGCTGACCGTCACGATTGCGCTGATCTCCTCGCTGTTGGTTTCCCTGACGATCGTGCCTGTGCTGGCCTACTGGTTCCTGCGCAACCCCCGAGCCAGGGACACAACAGAACCCTCCGACGCCGTCGGGGACACTGACGCCGCCGAAGCGGCCGCGAAGGCGCACGACGCCGAGCGGCGCAGCCTGCTGCAGCGCGGCTACCTGCCGGTGCTCACCAAGACCCAGCGCCACCCCGTCATCACGCTCATCGCCTCCGTCCTGGTCCTGGGCGGCACCGTTGCGATGACCCCGCTGCTGGCCACCGACCTGCTGGGCAACTCCGGCGAGAACAGCCTGACGGTGCGCCAGGCGCTGCCCGCCGGCACCAGCCTGGAGCAGGGCAACGCGGCCGCCGTCAAGGTCGAGGACGTGCTCCGCGGCATCGACGGGATCAAGAACATCCAGGTCACCACGGGCAACGCCCAGACCGGGTTCTCCGCCCTGCAGTCCACCGGCGCCGCCAACTCCACCTTCACCGTGGTCACTGACGACAAGGCGGACCAGAAGAAGTTGCAGGACACCGTTCGCACCCGGCTGGCCGCAATTTCCGACGCCGGCAAGATCACCGTCGGCTCCCAGCAGGGCGGCTTCGGGACGACGTCGACCGTGGACATCACGCTCAAGGCCGCCGGTTCGGCCGACCTGCAGGCCGCCAGCGACACGATGGTCAAGGCCATGGACGGCGTCCCCGGCTCCTCGGAGGTCAGCACCAACCTCGCCGCCAGCCAGCCCGTGGTCCAGGTCAAGGTGGACCGCGCCAAGGCCACCGCGGCCGGCCTGAACGAACAGCAGGTCGGCGCCGTCCTCGCCTCCACCATCAGCCCGATCCCGGCCGGCACGGTCCGGATCGGCACCAACGACTACCCGGTCCGGATCGGCGAGGGAACGAAGTTCAGCAGCATCGGCGCGGTCCGCGACCTGCAGCTGCCGACCGCGCGCGGACCCGTGCCGCTGTCCTCCATCGCCTCCGTGGAGCAGGCCGACGTGCCGGTCTCCATCACCGCCAGCAACGGGCAGCGGACCGCGCGCGTCTCCGTGACCCCCTCCGGCGGGAACCTCGGGGCCGTCAGCACCGAGGTGCAGGCCCGGCTGAAGACGGTCCAGCTGCCGCCGGGCGTCACCGCGGAAATCGGCGGCGCCACGACCCAGCAGGCCGAGTCCTTCGGACAGCTGGGCCTGGCCCTGCTGGCGGCGATCGCGATCGTGTACGTGATCATGGTGGCCACCTTCAAGTCGCTGGTGCAGCCGCTGATCCTCCTGGTGTCGATCCCGTTCGCGGCGACCGGTGCCATTGCCCTGCTGCTGATCACCAAGGTCCCGCTGGGCCTGCCGTCACTGATCGGCATGCTGATGCTGGTGGGCATCGTGGTCACCAACGCGATCGTGCTGATCGACCTGATTAACCAGTACCGTCAGCCACGCAACGGCGAACCCGGCATGAACGTCGCCGATGCCATCACCCACGGCGCCCGACAGCGTCTGCGCCCCATCCTGATGACGGCCCTGGCCACGGTCTTCGCCCTGACCCCGATGGCCCTCGGCCTGACCGGCGGCGGCGGGTTCATCTCCCAGCCGCTCGCCGTCGTCGTGATCGGCGGCCTGATCTCCTCCACCGCCCTGACCCTGATCCTGGTCCCCGTGCTGTACCGGCTGGTCGAGGGCCGGCGGGAGCGGAAGGCCCTGGAGCGCGTCGGGGGTGCCCCGGCGCGGGGACGCCACGCCCGGCCCGCGGATCCCGCTGGCCGGAACGGGGACGTTGCAGAGGATGCAACCGCGACTGCCGATGACCCGGACGAGGCCCCGGCGTTCCGCAACTAGTCAGGTGCGGGCGCCGTATCCCAACTAGCTCGCAGTTGTTGTCGTTCTGACCGCCCAAAACGACAACAACTGCGAGCTAGTTGGGTGACGGGAACATCGGGCTGTGGATAACCTCCGGCGCACGGCCCGATGTTGCCAGCATGGGGGGATGAAGATTCCGCGGCCGCTGCCGGATTCCATCGGCAGGGCACCCTTTACGTTCCGCGAGGCTCTCGACGCCGGCGTCAGCTACCGCCGGCTGCGACACCCGGGGCTCTCCTCGCCGGGCCGCGGAATCCGCATCCCCGCTGGCGACGAAGGGGCGAGGGAACTCGGGCGGACGGTCAGGCCCTACACCCTCATCACCGAATTTACAGCCGCATCGCATGCCACGGCTTTTCGGCTCTGGGATTTGCCGGGGTTCCTGCCCGGTGCGGACCGGCCGGGCATCCATCTGTCGCGGCCCGACACGATGGCCATCCCCCGGCGCGCCGGCGTCGTCGGCCACGTAGGACAGTTCTTCCCGGACGAGATCACTAGCTTGGACGGGCTGATCCTCACCACACGGGTCCGCACCTGGCTGGACGTGTCCCGGCTAATGGGCATCGATGAGCTCACCGTTGTCGCTGATCATTTGCTCCGCATCCCAAGGGCGGAGCTTGAAGGACGCAGCGCCCCGCACGCCACTCCCCAGCAGTTGGCAGACATGCTCGATAGGCACAAAGGCAGCCCCGGTATCCGCAAGGCCCGCATCGCACTGCAGCAGGCACGGATTGGCGCGGACTCCGCACCCGAGACCCGGCTGCGCCTCGCCTTGACGAGGGCCGGTCTCCCCGAGCCGCAACTGAACCCGAGTGTGCCGCTCCGTTCCGGCGTCGTCCGCCAACCCGACCTGGCCTATCCGGAATT
Organism: Arthrobacter sp. NPDC080086; assembly: GCF_040702285.1. NCBI lineage: Bacteria > Bacillati > Actinomycetota > Actinomycetes > Micrococcales > Micrococcaceae > Arthrobacter > Arthrobacter sp. NPDC080086. The sequence continues at coordinate 5,735 of NZ_JBFBKP010000072.1, read as the reverse complement.
TTGGGTGGCCGTGGAGTACGAAGGAGACGGACATTCCGAGTCCGGGCAGATCGTGCGGGACATCGCCCGGGAGGAGGACTTCACGAGGGCAGGCTGGTCTCTTGTCCGCCTCTCCAAGCGCCATATGACTACCGACGCCCGCTCCGCCGTGTCCAAGGTCTGCGCCGCCCTCCGGGACCGCGGTTGGATCGGCCGTTGACCATTGAGACGGACTAACTCGCAGTTGTTGTCGTTCTGGAGCCTCAAAACGACAACAACTGCGAGTTACTTGGGTTGGGCGTTCCGCAACTAGTCAGGTGCGGGCGTTGGCGGGGCCGACGGTTGCTTCCGGAGCCGGGTCCGAGAACGCCAGGCGGGGCACCAGGGCCAGGGCTGCCGCCGCGGCCAGGCCGGTGACGCCGCAGATCGCCCAGACCAGCAGGTAGCCGGCCAACGGGGCCGCGGTCTGCCCCGCGTCGGCACCTCCGACCCCGGCGTCGGCCGCGGCGTGGCTGAGCAGGGCGATGCCGAACACCGCCGAGGCGAAGGCTCCGCCGATGGTCTTGGTGGTGTTAGTCAGCCCGGTGGCCATGGCGGTCCGGTTCAACGGGGCCGCAGCCGCCGCGGCCGAGGGCAGCGCGGCCACCAGCGCGCCGGAGCCGACGCCGGCGATGGCCATGTTCACGAGCGTCTCGGCCAGGCTGGAGTGCAGCGGCAGGAACAGCAGGTAGCCGATGCCCACCAGCGCCGCGGCCCCCACGAGGGTTAGGCGCGGGGTCAGCCGCCGGGTCACCAGCGGATACAGCAGGGCCCCGGCGAGCAGCGCCAGCACGTACACCCCGATGATGATCGAGACCTGGCCGGAGCGCAGCCCCAGCCCGTAACCGTAGGTGCCAGGATCGGTTCGGGCGAAGGTGGACAGCGGGGCCTGGGCGCCGAGCACCGAGACGCCGAAGAGTCCGGCCGTGAGCTGTACTGGCCACATCGCCGGGGATCGGAGCATCCGGATGTCCACCAGCGGGTCCTCTTTGCGCAGCTCCACCTGCACGAACGGGACAAACACGGCGACGCCGGCGGCCAGCACCGCCCACACCCACCAGGCACCGGGACCGTTCAGCCGGATCAGGGTCAGGCCGGAGGTGACGAGCAGCAGGCCGACGGCGAGCAACGCCAGGCCCTGGGTGTCCACCCGGCCCGCGGCGCGCCCGGCGGACTCCGGGACCCCGAAGCGGATCACGAACCAGCAGGCGGTGACGGCGAGCGCCGGCACGGTCAGCACCAGCGGCAGCTGACCGGCCAACGCCTCGGCGAGCGCCCCGGAGGCGAGGGCCCCGGCGATCACGCCGAACTCCAGCGCCCCCACCAGGACGCCGGCCGCCCGGCGGGTGAGGGCGGCGCCGTCGGGCCGTCCGTGCACCAGGCTGAAGACGAGGGCGATCTCCAGCGGCAGCCAGACCACATAGAACCCCTGCAGAGACCAGGCGGCGAGGAAGGTCCAGAAGTCCGGCGCGAACGCCACCGCCCAGGACGCGGCGGCGGTGAGCGCGGTGGAAACCAGCAGGATCCGCCGGTGCCCGTAGAGGTCGCCCAGCTTCGCCAGCACCGGGACGGCGAGGGCGCTCACGGTCAGCTGCGCCGCCTCGAACCAGTTGACGTCCGCGTCGTGGATGCCCAGGTGGCGGGCGATGTCCGTGAGGATGGGCGTGTAGTACCCCTGCAGGATGCCGCTGGTGAGTTCCACCAGGCAGAGGAACGCGATGATCCGGCGCATGCGGGCCTTCCGTACGGGCTGGACCCGGGGCGGCCAGCGGATTGATTGCATCCTAGGTGCAGGCACGGCCGGCGGCGGCGAAGGTCCGGGAATACCTGCGCGTGGCGGCTGTTATACCGGTCGATAGATGCAAATGCATGTAAATCGGTTACACTGAGAGCAGGACCCCGGAAGCCTCCGGAACGGAAAGGATCATCATGCAGATCGGCGTATTCAGCGTCAGCGACATCACCACCGACCCCACCACGGGCCGGACCCCCACCGAGCACGAGCGCATCAAGGCTTCGGTGGCGATCGCCAAGAAGGTCGAGGAGATCGGCATGGATGTCTATGCCATCGGCGAGCACCACAACCGGCCGTTCTTCTCCTCCTCCCCCACCACCACGCTGGCCTACATCGCCGCTCAGACGGAGCGGATCATCCTCTCCACCGCCACCACCCTGATCACCACGAACGACCCGGTGAAGATCGCCGAGGACTTCGCGATGCTCCAGCACCTGGCCGACGGCCGCGTGGACCTGGTGCTGGGCCGCGGCAACACGGCCCCGGTCTACCCCTGGTTCGGCAAAAACATCCAGGACGGCATCGAACTCGCGATCGAGAACTACTCCCTCCTGCGCAAGCTCTGGGACGAGGACACGGTCAACTGGTCCGGCAAGCACCGCACCCCGCTGCAGAACTTCACCTCCACGCCGCGCCCGCTCGACGGCGTCGCCCCCTTCGTCTGGCACGGCTCCATCCGCACCCCGCAGATCGCCGAGGTCGCCGCGTACTACGGTGACGGCTTCTTCGCCAACAACATCTTCTGGCCCAAGGAGCACTACCAGCAGCTGATCGGCCTGTACCGGGAACGCTACGAGCACTACGGCCACGGCGCGGCGGACCAAGCGATCGTGGGCCTCGGCGGCCAGTTCTTCATGCGGAAGAATTCCCAGGACGCGGTCAAGGAGTTCCGCCCCTACTTCGACAACGCCCCGGTTTACGGCCATGGCCCCTCGCTGGAGGACTTCACCTCGCAGACCCCGCTGACGGTCGGCAGCCCGCAGGAAGTCATCGAGAAGACCCTGACGTTCCGCGAGTACTTCGGCGACTACCAGCGCCAGCTCTTCCTGATCGACCACGCCGGCCTGCCGCTGAAGACCGTCCTGGAGCAGCTGGACCTGTTCGGTGAGGAGGTGCTGCCGGTGCTGCGCAAGGAATATGCAGAGAAGACCCCGGCCCACGTCCCGGCGCCGCCCACCCACGCCGGCCGCGTCGCCGCGCAGCTGGCGGCCCACCAGGCCGCCCCGCAGGAGGCATGATGGCCGCGGGGGCGCCCGGCTCGGGGACCGGCACCGGCACAGCTACCGGCACCTCCCCGGCGCCGACAGTCCGGCTGGCGGCCCAGGCCTGGGAGTCGCTGTTCCGGGCGCAGGTAGCCGTCATGCGGCGCCTGCAGGGCGGCCCGGCGTTCCGCGACCTGGCCGTCAATGAGTACGACGTGCTGTTCACCCTCTCGGGCTGCCCCACGGGCTGGCTGCGGCAGAACGAACTGAACGACCACGTGCTGCTGAGCCAGTCCAGCCTGAGCCGCCTGGTGGAGCGGCTGGAGAAGCGGGGGCTGGTGGAACGGCGGCCGGCCCCCGACGACGGCCGCGGCGTCCTGGTCCGGCTCACCGACGCCGGCCGGGACCTGCAGAAGCAGATCGGCCGCGAGCACGTGCGGGACATTGCCGCCCTGGTGGGCCCGGCCCTGACCGCCGAGGAGCAACAGGAGCTGCTGCGGCTGACGGACAAGCTGCGGGCCTCGGTGCAGGCCCGAACCTAGCGGATGGTCACCAGCGCCGCCGGGTCCTCCTCGGGCAGGTCCCCGGCCACCGTGGCGGTGACCTTGAGTTCCCTCAGGGACAGGCTGCCGCCGACGGTGGAGAGGAAGGCCGTGTCCGAGGAGTCCCGGCCGGCGGTGATCCGCAGCATGCTCTCCCGCGGCGCCAGGCCGGTCGGGTCGATCACGTGCCACGCGCCGTCGACGTGGGCCTCCGCGACGGCGTGGAAGTCCATGGGGCTCAGCCCGGGGGCGTAGACCGCCGCAAGCCGGGCCGGGACGTTCTTGGAGCGCAGCAGGGCAATGGCCAGGTGGGCGAAGTCGCGGCAGACGCCGCGCCGGTGCAGCAGGGTCTCGACGGCGCCGTCGGTGCCGCGCGAGGAGCCGCTGACGTAGCGCAGCTCGTTGAAGACCCAGTCGCGGACGGCGTGCAGCAGTTCCGGACCCTGCAGGCCGCCGAACTCGGCGTAGGCCGTCGGCAGCAGCCGGTCCGATTCGGCGTAGCGGCTGGGCCGCACGTAGCGGATCAGTTCCATCAGCCCCGGCTCCTCGGGGTCCGCGGCGCCGGTGACGGTGGCGTTGTACTCCACCAGCACCTCGGTGGGCTCGGCGAACTCCATGTAGTGGAGCCGCCCGCCGTGGTGGTCGGCGAGCTCGGTCAGGGGAACCTCGACGCCGTCGGCGGTAACGGAGAGTTCCTCGTCAAAGCCGGTATAGCCGGGGTTGCGCGCCACAGCCACGGCCATGGCGACCTTGGTGCCGGCCACGGTCTTGAAGGCCATGCGGGCGGACACGATGCGTTCCATAATTCTCCGGGGGTGCGGGCGGGGCGCGTGCGCCTGCCGCCGGGGGTTCCCTGGCTGCCGTGGGGCCGGCGCGGCAGGGCTACTGTGTGATCCTCAGCGACATTAGCATCCGCTGGACATTGGCGAACTCGGACCCCTCGTTGACGTAGGCGTCGGCCTGGGCCAGCGTGTCGAACGCTTTGGCCGGGGCCACCCGCTGGTCCGGGGCGAAGGCCGTGAGCTCGCCCAGGTCGCCGAAGGAGATGTCGCCCTTGCCCTCGGGCCCTCGGACCACGTTCTGCAGGGCGCAGGCCTTGCCCCCGGTACCGCCGACGATGTTGGTGATGCCGTAGGAGCCGAAATACTTGTAGCCCTGGATCACGCGGTAGACCACGTGCGGATCGATCATCCCGCCGCCGGAAGAGTGCGGCAGGTCCACCGGCACGCTGCTGACCACGATGTAGGACTTGGCTGCGTCGGGGGCGCAGGAGGCCGGCGTCCGCGGCGGCAGTCCCGTCTGCAGGGTGGCGAGGTAGCGGCCGGCGGCGTCCTTGACCTCGACCTTGACCGCGCCGGGGAGGCTGCCCTGGGCCGGGGTCTGCGACTGGGCGATCCACTCCTGCGGCAGCTCGAAGCTGACCGACTTGGCCGGATCGGTGTAGGTCTTCCAGGCCGCCGCCGTGGCGCCGGCAGACGCCGTGGCCGTCGACGTTGAGCCCGGTGACGCGGGTCCCGGCGAGCCGGAGCCCGACGGCGTTGCGCCGCCGGAGGGTTGCGACGTCGCCGTCCCGCCGGCGTCGGCCGTCCACTGCGGTGCCGAGGGGCCGGCGGAGCACCCCGCGAGCGCGCCGGTGCCCAGCACCAGCGCCGCGACTAGCCCCACAGGCAGCCCAACCTGTCCACCGGTCCGCAGCCTCATCCGCATCATGCTGCCAGCGTAGTGCGGTCCCGGCACCGCTCAGAGCTTCCGGAGCAGCGTTTCGTAGAATCGGACGCCGCGGTCCAGGGCCTCGAGGGAGATCTTCTCGTCGACGGCGTGGATGGAGGCCCGGTCCGCCCGGTCCATGGCGAACGGCGCGAACCGGTACACCGCGTCGCAGATGCCGGTGAAGCGGCTGGAGTCGGTGCCGCCCATCATGATGTACGGGGTGACGATCGCCCCAGGGTAGGCCGTGCCGATGCACTCCGTCAGCAGCTCCCACGCCGGGCCGTGGGTCGCGGAAACCGGGGAGGGTTCGTTGCCCTCCACCACCCGCAGCTCCACCTTCGGGTCGCGGATGATCCGGCGGAGGCGCTCCACCGTGCCCGCCACGGTCTCGCCGACGGCCACGCGGATGTTGGCGTTGGCGGCGGCGGTGGCGGCCAGGACGTTGGCGCCGGCGCTGCCGCGCAGCGT
>NZ_JBFBKP010000071.1:0-20709 GCF_040702285.1 Arthrobacter sp. NPDC080086 | reverse complement strand
TCAACCAATCAATAAAACAATCGGTATCAACAAACTTGGCACACTATTGAGTTCTCAAACAACAGACACACCCGGCACCACCACAACCCCATCAAAGGCCGCGACTCGCTCCGGAGCAACTTTTCAAACTTACCCGCGCACTTCGCCCTAGTCAAATCAGCGTCCCGATCCAGTTGGCCGTGGCCTTCGTGGTCTTCTCAGCGGATCAATTCCGGGGAGCAGCGCGGAAATAAACTGTACCACCACTCGGCCGCGGTGACAAAGCGGGGCCCCGGAGCACTCCCCCGGACACCCGAAAGGCCCGGAACCGCGACGGTTCCGGGCCTTTCATAGAAGTGCTACTCGGCGGCCTTGAAGTAGGCCGCACCCAGCGGCGGCAGCGTGACGGTCAGGGAGGCAGGCTGCCCGTCGATGCCGTCCCCGGTCGCGGTCAGCGGCCCGCCGTTGGTGACGCCCGATCCTCCATACGCATCGGCGTCGGTGTTCAGCACTTCACGCCACTGTCCCGCAGCGGGGACACCCAGGCGGAAGTCGTGGTGCGGTGCGCCGGAGAAGTTCAGCGCCACCACCAGCGGGTTGCCGTCAGCGTCGCGCCGGATGAAGCTCAGGACGTTGCGGTCAGCGTCCCCTCCGTTGATCCACTGGAACCCCTCCGGATCGTTGTCCCGCTCGTAGAGGGCCGGCGTCGAACTGTAGAGCTCGTTCAGGTCCTTGGTGAGCAGCTGCACGCCACGGTGGGCGGGGATGTCCGCCAGCCACCAGTCCAGCCCGTACTGCTCCGACCACTCGGCCTCCTGGCCGAACTCGGTGCCCATGAAGATCAGCTGCTTGCCCGGGTGCGCCCACTGGTAGCCCAGGAAGGCGCGAAGGTTGGCCAGCTGCTGCCAGCGGTCGCCGGGCATCTTGCGCAGCATCGAACCCTTGCCGTGGACAACCTCGTCATGGCTGATCGGCAACAGGAAGTTCTCCGTGTAGGCGTAAACCATGGAGAAGGTGATGGTGCCGTGGTGCCACTTGCGGTTGTACGGGTCCTCCGCCATGTACTTCAGGGAGTCGTGCATCCAGCCCATGTTCCACTTGAGCCCGAAGCCCAGGCCGCCCTGGTCCGTGGGGGCAGTGACGCCCGGGAATGCGGTGGACTCCTCGGCGATCATGACCGCGCCGGGGTGGGTCTTGTAGACCGTGGCGTTGGCTTCCTGCAGGAAGGAGATCGCCTCAAGGTTTTCGCGGCCGCCGAAGCGGTTGGGCTGCCACTGGCCTTCCTTGCGGGAGTAGTCCAGGTAGAGCATCGAGGCGACGGCGTCCACCCGGAGTCCGTCAATGTGGAACTCATCCAGCCAGTACAGCGCGTTCGCGACCAGGAAGTTGCGGACCTCACTGCGGCCGAAATCAAAGATCAGGGTGCCCCAGTCCGGGTGCTCGCCGAGGTTCGGGTCCGAGTGCTCGTACAGCGGCTCACCGTCGAACTTCGCCAGCGCCCAGGCGTCCTTGGGGAAGTGGGCCGGGACCCAGTCCAACAGCACGCCGATGCCCGCCTGGTGCAGTTCGTCCACCAGGTGCCGGAACTCGTCCGGGTGCCCGAAGCGGGAGGTCGGCGCGAAGTAGGACGTGACCTGGTAGCCCCAGGAGCCGCCGAACGGGTGCTCGGCGACGGGCATGAACTCCACGTGCGTGAAGCCGAGCCACTTCACGTACTCCACGAGTTCCTTGGCCAGTTGGCGGTAGTCCAGGCCGACGCGCCAGGACCCGAGGTGCACCTCGTATACGCTCATCGGCGCGTTGTGCGGATCGCGGGCGGCGCGGGCCTTCATCCACTCCTCGTCCTTGAAGACGTAGGACGGTTCGACCACACGTGATGCGGTCAGCGGCGGCACCTCGGTGCCGAACGCCAGCGGGTCGGCCTTCTCCACCCAGTGCCCGTGCCGGGTCTTGATCTCAAACTTATAGCACGCCCCTGCCATAACGCCGGGGATGAAAATCTCCCATACCCCGGAGGAGCCGAGCGAGCGCATCGAGTTCTCGCGGCCGTCCCAGCCGTTGAAGTCGCCCTTGACGCGCACGGCCTGGGCGTTGGGGGCCCAGACGGCGAAGGACACACCGTCGACGTCGCCGAGGGAGGACTTGTAGTGCTGGACGTGGGCGCCGAGGGCGTCCCAGAGCCGTTCGTGTCGGCCTTCCCCGATCAGGTGCAGGTCGATTTCACCCACGGTGGGCAGGTAGCGGTACGGCTCGTCGGTGCGGACCGCGTCCTGGTCCTCGTAACGGACCTCCAGCCGGTAGTCCGGGACATGGCCGGCGTCGAGCGGTTCGAGGACTGCCACCCACACACCGCCGGCCTCGTGCGTCATGGGCGTCGTGCCGGCGGACGTCACCACCGAGACGGATTCCGCCATGTGTTTCACGGTGCGGATGGTGACGTGGCCGTAGTCGTCGAGGTGGGCGCCGAGGACGGAGTGGGGGGCGTGATGCTCCCCCGCCGCCACCCGGGCGAGGGTGTCCGCGTCGACGGGGAGCGGCGCTCCGGGCCGTTCGGTACGTGCTGAGCCAGTCATGTTCTTACCTTCCGCTGCGGCTTCGACGGGGGCGCCGGAGCCAGTACTGCCAAGGAGACGACGGGATGCATTCACCGGGATGGCGAGCCAGTCGGGCCTGTTTCGTAGTTCGTAAACAACTTCGTAGAGCGCCTTGTCCAGCCAAAGGGCGGTGAACAAGGGCGAGTCACGGTCGATGGTGCCGGGGGTGACCTCGGCGTAGCCGGCGAGGAACGCCGAGGCGCAGTCGTCCACCCACTCTTCGGGGACGGCGGCGCCGTCGTCCTCGCGGGCGGCCGCGCCGGCGGCGTAGTCGAAGGAGCGCAGCATGCCGACGACGTCGCGCAGCGGCACGTCCGGGAAATTCCGTTCGGAGACGGGCCGCAGGGGCTCGCCCTCGAAGTCGAGGATCGCCCAGCGGGCGGGCTGGCCGGCGGCGACGGGGACCTGGAGGATCTGGCCGAGGTGAAGGTCCCCGTGGATCCGCTGCAGCTGCCCCGCGCTGGTACCGGCGAGCCGGGCCAGCAGCGACTGCAGGGCCTCGTCGAAGGGTCCGACGGCGGTGCCCGCCTCGGCCCAGGACTGGCGGACCCGCTGGGCGACGCCGGGGGCAATGTCGCCGCCCGGGACGGCCTCTGCCGCCGTGCCGAGCGCCTCGGCGAGGCGGCGGTGGACGGTGGCCGTAGCGACGCCGAGGGCGTGCGCCTCGGCGGTGAAATCGGTTCCGGTGCGGGCCGCGTCGACGGCCAGCCGCCACGCATCCAGGCCGCCGGCGAGAAATTCGTGGGCGACGGCCAGTTCGGCGCGGGCAGCCCGGCCGCCGTCCGCATCCGGAACCGTCCCGTCCGTAACCGCCCCGTCCGTAACGGCCCACTCACCGGTCACCCAGCCGAGGGTGGCGGGGACCTCGGCGGTGCGTCCCGCGGTCAGGGCGGCGCCGATTTCGACCTCGGGGTTCTGCCCCTCGGAGAGGACGCGGAAGAACTTCAGGATCGCGGCGGAGGTGCCGTCGTCGACGATTACCGAGCTGTTGGACTGTTCACCGGAGAGCACCCGGACCTTGCCGGTAGCGTGCGGCAGCCGGTGGTCCGAGTCGACCAGCTCGCCGGTGGCCGACCCGTCCGCGGTGGCGCCGCGGGAGCGCATCAGCTCCAGCCACGCGGCGATGAACGCCGCGTCGTGGACGCCGTCGTACACCCAGCCGCCCGGCGTGCCGCCGTCGGCCTGGATCTCGCCGAGCAGCGCCGCCCCTGCACCGGCCAGCGGCAAGGCGCGGAAGCTCAGCGGGACCTGGACGACGTCGGTCCGGTCGCCGTCCGCCGTCGGGTAGGTGACGGCCAGCAGCAGGACCTTGAACCGGGCACCGCCGTCTTCCGCCGGCGTACCCAGGGAGGGTGCGGCCGGGACGGGCGCTTCGAGGGTCACGCTGCCCACCGGGTCGAAGCTGAAGTGCGCGCTCTTGACCGGGAACCAGCGCTGGCGCGGCAGCCAGCTGCGCAGCAGCGCGTCCAGGGCGGGGGAAAGGGTGGGTCGGGTCATGTCAGCCTTCGATGGACAGGATAGGCATCGCCTGGGTGTGGGGCGATGCCGGGTTGGAGGCGGCCGAGCGGACCCGCAGCCAGAAGAAGTCGTGGCTGCCCAGGGTCAGGGTCAGCGTCCCGTCGTCGGCGATGCCGGGGAAGGCCTGGCCGCCGAAGACGTCCCGCAGGCCGCGGCCGGCCAGTTGCGGGACCCGCAGCGACGTGGCCACCGGGTGCTGGGAGAGGTTGAAGACGCAGAGGATGGTCTCCGGGTCCTCGCCGGCGGCGTTCCCGGCCGGGAGCTCCCGCAGGTAGGCCAGGACGACGTCGTGGTCCGCCTCGACATGCTTGAAGGACCCAAGCCCGAACGCCGGGTGGTTCTTGCGGACGCTGAGGATCTGCCGGGTCCAGCGCAGCAGCGACCCGGAGTGCGCGGCCTCGGCCTCGACGTTGGCCATGCTGTAGTTGTAGACCAGCGACTGGATCACCGGAAGGTAGAGCTTGCCCGGGTCCGCGTTGGAGAAGCCCGCGTTACGGTCCGGGTTCCACTGCATCGGGGTGCGGACGGCGTCACGGTCCTCGAGCCAGATGTTGTCGCCCATGCCGATCTCGTCCCCGTAGTACAGGAAGGGGCTGCCCGGCAGGGACAGCAGCAGCGCGTTGATCAGTTCGATCTCGGAGCGGGAGTTGTCCAGCAACGGCGCGAGCCGGCGCCGGATGCCGATGTTGGCCCGCATGCGCGGATCCGGCGCGTACCAGCCAAGCATGGCGGCGCGCTCGTCGGAGGTGACCATTTCCAGGGTCAGCTCGTCGTGGTTGCGCAGGAACGTACCCCACTGGGCACCTTCCGGGATGGCCGGGGTGTCCCGCATGGTCTCGATGATCGGCGCGGCCTTCTGGTCGCGCAGCGCGTAGTAGAGGCGCGGCATGATCGGGAAGTGGAACGCCATGTGGCACTCCGGCTCCTCCTCGGTGCCGAAATACTCCACGACCTCCGCCGGCGGCTGGTTGGCCTCAGCGATGATGACGCGGCCGGGGTAGCTCTCGTCCACCATTTTCCGCAGCTGGCGGAGGAACTCGTGGGTGGCCGGCAGGTTCTCGCAGTTGGTGCCTTCCTCCTCGAATAGGTAGGGGATGGCGTCGGCCCGGAAGCCGTCGATGCCCTGGTCCAGCCAGAAACGGACGACGTCGAACACGGCGTCGATGACCTTGGGGTTCTCGAAGTTCAGGTCCGGCTGGTGGCTGAAGAACCGGTGCCAGAAGAACTGGCGGCGGATCGGGTCGAAGGTCCAGTTGGATTCCTCGGTGTCCACGAAAATGATGCGCGCGTCCTGGTACTTCTCGTCCGTGTCGCTCCAGACGTAGAAGTCGCCGAAGGGCCCGTCCGGGTCCTTGCGGGACTCCTGGAACCAGGGGTGCTGGTCCGAGGTGTGGTTCAGGGGCAGGTCGATGATGACGCGGACGCCTCGGGCGTGGGCCTCGGCGACCAGGCGCTTGAAGTCGCTGATGGTGCCGAATTCGTCCAGCACGGAGTTGTAGTCCGAGATGTCGTAGCCGCCGTCGCGCAGCGGGGACTGGAAGAACGGGGGCAGCCAGAGGCAGTCCACGCCCAGCCACTGCAGGTAGTCGAGCTTCTCGATCAGCCCATGGAAGTCACCGGAGCCGTCCCCGTTCCCGTCGGCGAAACCGCGGACCAGCACCTCGTAGAAGACCGCCTTGCGGTACCAGTGGGGGTCATGCTGCAGGCCGGGGGCGTTCAGTTCAAAGGTCCCCTTGGGCGTGAAGTGCTGGCTGGGGTTGCTCGGACTAAAGCTCACGGGCGGGACCTCCGGACGTTGAGGATGTGGGCGGGTTCGACGTGGGGGTCGAGGCGGACGTAGTTGTACTCGCCCCACTCCCAGCTTTCACCGGAGATCAGGTCCTCGACGACGTAGCCGCCGTTGTGGGTCAGGTCCTCCGGGTCCAGTTCCAGGGCTGCGCGGTCAATGGTGACCGTGCTTTCGCGGGGGCTGTGCGGGTCCACGTTGACCACAATGATCAGGGTGTCCTTGGTGCCGTCGGCCAGCGTCTTGTGCTTGGAGTAGACCACTGTGGAGCTGTCCGTGCTGGCGTGCAGGGTGAGGTTTTGCAGGTCCCCCAGCGCCGGGTGGGCGTGCCGGATGGCGTTCAGGCGGGTCAGGTACGGGGCCAGGGTACGGCCGGATTCCGTGGCCGCGTCCCAGTCACGGGCCTTGTACTCGAACTTCTCATTGTCGATGTACTCCTCGGCGCCGGGCCGGGCCACGTGCTCGTAGAGCTCGTAGCCGGCGTAGACGCCCCAGAGCGGGCTAGCGGTCGAGGCCAGCGCGGCCCGGATCTTGAAGGCCGCCGGTCCGCCGAACTGCAGATATTCGGTCAGGATGTCCGGGGTGTTGACGAAGAAGTTCGGCCGGAAATACGCCGGGGATTCGTGGCTGATTTCCTGGAAGTACTTCTCCAGTTCTTCCTTGGTATTCCGCCAGGTGAAGTAGGAGTAGGACTGCTGGAATCCGGCCCGGCCGAGGGCGTGCATCATGGCCGGGCGGGTGAACGCCTCGGCCAGGAAGACGACGTCGGGGTTCTTTTTGTTGACCTTGGCAATCAGCCATTCCCAGAACCACACCGGCTTGGTGTGCGGGTTATCCACACGGAAAATCTTCACACCGTGGCTGATCCACAGTTGAACCACGCGGAGGATTTCGTTGGACAGCCCGGCGGGATCGTTGTCGAAATTCAGCGGGAAAATATCCTGGTATTTCTTTGGCGGGTTTTCGGCGTAGGCGATGCTGCCGTCCACCCGGGTGGTGAACCATTCGGGATGGCTCTTGACCCAGGGGTGGTCCGGGGCGGCCTGCAGGGCCAGGTCGAGCGCGACCTCCAGGCCCAGTTCGCCGGCGCGGGTCACGAAGGCATCGAAGTCCTCGAAGCTGCCCAGGTCCGGGTGGATGGCGTCGTGGCCGCCCTCCGCCGCGCCGATCGCCCAGGGGGAGCCGGGGTCGTGCGGTCCGGCAATGAGGGTATTGTTCGGTCCCTTGCGGTGCTGGGTGCCGATCGGGTGGATCGGGGGCATGTAAATCACGTCGAAGCCCATGGCGGCGACGGCGTCGAGGCGCTCCGCGGCGGTGCGGAAGGTGCCGGAGGTCCATTCGCCGGTCTCGTGGTTGCGGACGGCGCCCTCGGAGCGGGGGAAGAATTCGTACCAGGCGCCTCGGCCGGCGAGTTCACGCTCCACCAGCAGCGGGTAGGGTTCGGAGACGGTGACGAGTTCACGGATGGGCTGGCGTCCGACGACGGCGGCCACGTCCGCGCCGAAGCCGGCGCCGAGGCGCTCCTCCGGGGTCCGGGAGGCGTCTGCGAGGCCGGCGGCGGCGATCCGGAGGGTGCGGCGGTCCGCGGACGGGCGGCTGGGATCCTCGGACGCCTCGGTCAGGAGCGCCGCGCCCTCGGCAAGCATCAGCTCGACGTCGATCCCGGCGTCGACCTTGACCTCGGCGTTGTGGTGCCACGTGCCGTAGCGGTCGTGCCAGGCCTCGATCACGTAGGACCACTTGCCGGTGGCGCTGGGGGTCAGCAGGCCCTCCCAGAGATCCGTGCCCTTGCCGCGGTCGCCCCGCGGGGGCTCGAGGCGGATCCGCTGGCGTTCCTTGCCGCGCGGGTCCAGCAGGACCGCGCTGACGCCGAGCATGTCGTGTCCCTCGCGGAACGCGGTCGCGGCGACGACGATGCTCTCGCCGACGGTGGCCTTGGCGGGGAATTTACCGCCCTCGACCGAGGGCTGGACGTTGGTGATCGGAAACCTGCCGAATTTCAACCCATCGGTGATCAGGGCCTTCGGCTTTTGCTTGGATACGGCGCTGGTTCGGGAGTTAGTCGTCACAGGCTCGACGTTATCTACAAATCGCACAGAATGCTAAGGCTGCTCCGTTTTTTGGGGTCATCCGAAGCGCCGCCCGACATTTACCGGAAAGAAACCCGGAACTGTTCCGGGGTCCGAAGTTCTCGGTTAGTGTTTCGCAGGTGAAGGCTATCCGGAGATTTACCGTCAGAACCGTTCTTCCCGAACCGATCCGGCCCCTGGCGCGGCTGGCCACCAACCTTCGCTGGTCGTGGCACCTGCCCACCCGCGAGTTGTTCGAACAGCTCAACCCGGCCATCTGGGCCGAGAGCGCCCAGGACCCGGTGACGTTCCTGGGCCTGGTCAGCCGGGAGGAGCTGCAGCGCCTCGCCGCGGACCAGGATGTGGTGCGCCGCGTACACGAGGCCGCCGCGGACCTGGACCAGTACCTTGAGCAGCCCCGCTGGTACCAGAGCCTGGGCGAGGACGCGCCCCGCTGCATCGCCTACTTCTCCCCCGAGTTCGGCATCACCGAGGTCCTGCCGCAGTACTCCGGCGGCCTCGGCATCCTCGCCGGCGACCACCTGAAGGCCGCCTCCGACCTGGGCGTGCCGCTGATCGGCGTCGGCCTGCTCTACCAGGCCGGGTACTTCAAACAGTCCCTCTCCCGCGACGCCTGGCAGCAGGAAACCTACCCGGTGCTTGACCCGGACGGGCTGCCCCTGACGCTGCTGCGCGAGGCCTCCCCGGACGGCAACGGCCGGCCGGTGGAAATCTCCCTGCCCCTCCCCCACGGCCGCCGGCTCCTGGCGCACGTCTGGCGCGCCGACGTCGGCCGCGTGCCGCTGCTGCTGCTGGATTCGAACGTGGCCGGCAACGACGACGCCGCCCGCGGCATCACGGACCGGCTCTACGGTGGCGGCGGCGACCACCGCCTGCAGCAGGAGCTCCTGCTGGGCATGGGCGGGGTAAAGGCGCTGCGCGCCTACCAGCGGCTCACCGGGGCACCCGCCCCGGAGGTCTTCCACACCAATGAGGGCCATGCCGGCTTCCTCGGCGTCGAACGGATCCAGGAACTCATGTCCGGGGACACCGCCCTGGGTTGGGACGAGGCGCTCACCGCCGGCCGGGCCTCCACCGTCTTCACCACCCACACCCCGGTCCCCGCGGGAATCGACCGGTTTGAGATCTCCCAAATCGAGCACTTCTTCTCCGCGGGCCTGGCCCCGGACGTCCCGCTGGATAAGATCCTGGACCTGGGCCGGGAGGACTTCACCGACGGCAACCCCTTCGTCTTCAACATGGCCGTCATGGGCCTGCGCCTGGCCCAACGGGCCAACGGCGTCGCCAAGCTGCACGGCGTGGTCTCGCGCGGGATGTTCTCCGCGCTCTGGCCGGGCTTCGACCACTCGGAAGTACCGATCACCTCGGTGACCAACGGCGTCCACGTCCCCACCTGGGTGGATCCGCGTGTCTCCCAGCTCGCCCGTGACCGGTTCGGGGCGGACGCCGAGTCCGAGGGCCGCTGGGACCTCGCCTACAACGTCAGCGACGAAGAGCTCTGGGCGCTACGCCGGGAGATGCGGGTCTCCCTGGTGGAGGACGTCCGGCGCCGTCTCCGCGCGGCGTGGAAGAAGCGCGGCGCGGCCGACGCCGAGCTGTCCTGGACCGATTCCGTCCTCGACCCGGACGTCCTCACGGTCGGCTTCGCCCGCCGCGTTCCGACCTACAAGCGGCTCACCCTGATGCTCCGCGATCCCGCGCGGCTCAAGGCGCTCCTGCTGCACGAGACCCACCCCATCCAGCTGGTCATCGCCGGCAAGTCGCACCCGGCGGACGACGCGGGCAAGAAGATGATCCAGGACCTGGTCCGGTTCACCGACGACCCCGCGGTCCGGCACCGGATCGTCTTCCTGCCCAACTACGACATCGCGATGGCCCGCACGCTCTTCCCCGGCTGCGACGTCTGGCTCAACAACCCGCTGCGCCCGCTCGAGGCCTGCGGCACCTCCGGGATGAAGGCGGCCATCAACGGCTCCCTGAACCTCTCGGTGCTGGACGGCTGGTGGGATGAAATGTACGACGGCGAGAACGGCTGGGCGATCCCCACCGCCAACAACGACGCGTCCCCCGAGGAACGCGACGATATCGAGGCGGCCGCCCTGTACGAGCTGCTCGAGACCCAGGTGGCGCCAAAGTTCTACGGCCTCACGGTCTCCGACGGCGCCGGTGCGGCCGGGCCGTCCCAGTCCGGGCCGCAGGCGGTCCCCACCCACTGGGTGTCCATGATCAAGCACACCATGACCCACCTGGGACCGGCGGTGTCCGCGGAGCGAATGCTCAAGGACTACGTCAACGTCCTGTACCGGCCCGCCGCGCTTGCCGGCCGCCAGGCGTCCGCGCACGGCTACGCCGAGGCGAAGTCGCTGGCCGCCTGGTGTTCCACGGTCCGCGCCGCGTGGCCGCAGATCCAGGTGGAGCACGTGGACTCCGTCGGCGTCTCCGAGGACCCGCAGATCGGCGACGACCTGCAGGTCAACGCCTACATCGCGCTGCACGACCTGCCGCCGGAGGACGTCGCCGTGGAGGTGGCCTACGGCCGCGCCGAGGACAGCGACGAGCTCACGGACGTCACCGTCGTGGAGCTGACCACCGTGGAGGACCTGGGCAAGGGCCGCTACCTGTTCAGCGGCACCCTGGTGATCGACCGCTCCGGGTCCTTCGGCTACACCATCCGGGTGCTGCCCAAGCACGCCGGCCTGGCGTCGAAGGCCGAACTCGGACTCATCGTCAACGCCTGACCTGGTCGACTACAGGCAGACGGTGATGACCCTGAGGTCCTTGCCGGCGTAGCTTTCGGTGTCCTGCAGGATTTCGCAGATGACGCCGAAGGCCCGGTCGGCGCGGAAGGCTGCGGGGACCTGCCAGATGACTGTGACCGGGCCGTGTCCGTCGTCGCCCGCGGCGTCGGCGAAGTCGTGCAGGGAATCGTTGAGGGCGTCGAGGTTCACGCCGTAGTGCTCGGGGAAGTCCAGCACCTCGCCGAAGGCGGCGAGGACCTCTTTCTTAGTGTTGGCGGCGGGGACGATCAGGGTCCGGCGGCCAGCGTCGCGGACCTGCGCCTGCAGCTCCTCGGGCGTCCAGGTGTCTGCGGAGTAGATTTTCATGGGTCCCTACTTGCCTTCGGCGATGAATGAAAACGATGAATAGTGGTCCGCGGTGTAGTACTTCTCCCCCGCGTCTCCGGCGATGATCCGCCGTGCGCCGCGGTCCGACTCGCCGGGCGTGGGAACCGTGAACTCCCGGTAGTAGCCCGAGGGCTTCTGCGGCAGCACCCGCTCGAAGTTGCCAAAGGTGATGTTGTCCCTGCTGTACGGGTAGGGCCCGCCGCGCGCGATCAACACCAGGACCTGCCGCGCCTCGGCCGGCAAATCCGACGCCTTGACCTCGGGCAGCCGGGACGGGTTCGCGACGCCGGTGCCCGTGGGCCGCGCTGCCGCCGGCCCTCCGGAGGGCTTGGGGCTGGCAGAGACGCCGGCGCTGGCGGCGGCACTGGTTTGGGCCGGCGACGTTGCACTGCCCGGGGAGTCGCCCGTCCGCGGGATCCCGGCGACCACCAGCACGAGCACCGCCAGGGTCAGGAGCGCCCCGATCAGGGTGCTGAGGCGTTTGGTGGTCATCTCCGGTTCCCCCTAGATGCGGTAGATGCTGATGCTGTTCGCCTGGACCACGTCGCGTTCACCGGAGGCGATCCGGACGCCCTGCCGGCGGTCGTGCCACTCCGAGGTAGTGAGCCGCAGTTCGTAGATCCGGTGGCCGGTGCCGTCGTCGTGCGGGACCGGCGGCAGGGTGACCTTGACGTCGTCGGCACCGCCGTTGACCACCACCAGGCCCACCACACGGCCGACGTCGGAACCCACCAGCAGCTGAACCACCCGGTGGGCGGGGTCCTGCCAGCGTTCGGCGGACATCTGCCGGCCGTCGACGTCGAACCAGTGGAAGTAGGACTGCCGCTCCCGGGCCGGGTAGTCGTGCGGCTGGCCGGCGAGGAACTCCTTGCGCAGCCGGATGACGCGCTTGGTGCTGCGCAGCATCGAGTGCGATTCGGGGGTGCTGGTCCAGTCGATCCAGGTCAGCGGGTTGTCCTGACAGTAGGCGTTGTTGTTGCCCTGCTGGGTGCGTCCCACCTCGTCGCCGGCGGTGATCATCGGCACGCCCTGCGAGATCATCAGCGAGGCCATCAGGTTGCGGCTGCTCTGCGCGCGCTTGGCCAGGATGGCCTCGTCCTCGGTGGGGCCCTCGAAGCCGTGGTTATAGCTGCGGTTGTCGCCATGGCCGTCCCGGTTCTGCTCGCCGTTGGCCTCGTTGTGCTTGCGGTCGTAGGAGACCAGGTCCGCAAGGGTGAACCCGTCGTGCGCGGTGATGAGGTTGACCGAGGCCAGCCGGTTCCGGCCGGAGCCGGCAAACAGCGCCGCGGAGCCGGAGAGGGCGTCGGCCAGCTTCGCCACGGAGCCGCCGTGGCCGCCGTGGCCGCCGGACTCGATGGCGGCCCGGTCCGCCAGCCAGAAGCTGCGGACGGCGTCGCGGAAGTGGTCGTTCCAGTCGACCCAGCCGGGCGGGAACCGGCCGGTCTGCCAGCCGCCGTAGCCGACGTCCCAGGGTTCGGCGATCAGCTTGGTCTCGGAAAGGACCGGATCGGCGGCGACGGCCACCAGGAACGGGTGCCGGGGGTCGAACTCGTTGGCCGCGTTCCGGCAGAGCGTGACGGCAAGGTCGAAGCGGAAGCCGTCGACGTGGAACTCGTTGACCCAGTACCGCAGGGAGTCGAGGACCAGCTGCACCACGCGCGGTTCGCCGAAGTTCAGGGAGTTGCCGCAGCCGGTGGTGTCCACGTAGCGTCCCTGGCCGTCGTGGCGGTAGTACTGCAGCTCGCCCAGGCCCCGGAAGCTGAGCGTTGGCCCGTCCGGACCGGCCTCGGCGGTGTGGTTGAAGACGACGTCGAGGATCACCTCGAGGCCGGCCGCGTGAAGCAGCTTGACCATGCCCTTGAACTCGTCCTGCACCGCCTGCGGCCCGGCGTCGCGGGCGGCCTGGGTGGCATAGTCCGGGTGCGGGGCGAAGAAGGCGGCCGTGTTGTAGCCCCAGTAGTTGGTCAGGCCCAGGTTCTGCAGGTGGGCCTCGTCCAGGTGGAAGTGGACCGGCAACAGCTGGACCGCCGTGACGCCCAGCGAGACCAGGTGCTCGACCATGGCGGGGTGCGCCATTCCGGCATAGGTGCCCTGCAGGTGCTCCGGAATGTCCGGGTGGAGCATGGTCTGCCCGCGCACGTGCGCCTCGTAGATGATGGTGTCGCGCCACGGCGTGGCCGGGGCACGGTCCACGCCCCAGTCGAAGTCGCCGGACATCCGGACATTGGTGATCAGCTTCTCCCGCTGATCGACGGCGCGGCCGTAGGGGTCGAGCAGCAGCGGCTGCACGCCGTCGTCGTCGAAATCCTGGGTGGGAACCGGGACGGGCAGGGCCTCAGCCTCCGGCGCCGCCCGCAGCCCGTAGCGGGAGCCGACCGGCAGCCCCTCGACGATGCCGTGGTGCACGCCGGCGGTGACGTTCGGCAGTGCCTTGACCTGCCAGCCGCGGCCTGGGGCTTGGTAAACCACCTCGAGGGTGGCGACGGCGGGGGCATAGACGGCCACGTTCACCGATGAACCGCGCGGATCATCGGTCTCCGGGGAGCCGGTGCGCGGCACGCTTAGTCCCAGCGGAAGCGGCCGTGAGGCATCCACGGTCGTTGCGGAATCTACAAAGGACTTGACCATTGGTCATAGCTTAGCCGGGGCCGCCTCCCGCACCCTCTCCGCGCGGTCGGGTTACGACGGAACTCTGGAACGTCCGGGCGCGGCATACTGGAGGCAGGCACCGAACTGGAGGTAACCGTGCGGATAGCACTGGCGCAAATCATCACCGGCCGCGATCTGGACCGGAACATTGACCTTGTCCGGGAGTATGCCGCGCGGGCCAAGGCAGGCGGAGCGGACCTGGTGGTCTTCCCGGAGGCCACCATGCGGGCCTTCGGCAACTCGCTGGTGGACATCGCCGAACCGCTGGATGGCCCGTGGGCCTCGGCCGTCCGGGCCATCGCCGCGGAGCAGGACCTGGTGGTGGTGGCCGGCATGTTCACGCCGGGTGCGGCCAAGGACGGATCGCCCCGGGTCCGGAACACCCTGCTCGCCACCGGGCCGGGCGTTGCCGCCAGCTACGACAAGATCCACCTCTTCGACGCCTTCGGGTTCGCCGAGTCCGACACGGTGGAGGCGGGCACCGAGCCGGTGACGTTCGACGTCGGCGGCGTCACCGTGGGCCTCGCCACCTGCTACGACGTGCGTTTCCCGGACCTGTTCACGGAGCTCGCCGACCGCGGCGCCGTCGTGACCCTGGTCAGCGCTTCCTGGGGCAGCGGGCCGGGCAAGGCTGAGCAGTGGACCTTGTTGGCACGGGCCCGCGCCGCCGACTCGACCAGCTTCGTGGTGGCCTGCGGTCAGGCCGACCCGGCCAGCGCCGGACTCGAGGTCCGGGGCACCGCCCCCACCGGCGTCGGGCATTCCCTGGTCGCCTCCCCCTTCGGCGAGGCGATCGCCGAACTCGGCGCGGAACCGGACCTGCTGTTCGTGGACCTGGACCCCGCCGAGGTCGATGCCGCCCGCAAGAGCCTCCCGGTCCTCGCCAACCGCCACCGCTTCTAGCCGACGCGCCCCCACATCCGGCGACTTAAACCACAACGCTCCCTCACCTGAGGTGAGGGAGCGTCCGCGGTGCGATTTACTTGGTGGCGCGCTGGCGGGAGATCTCGTAGAGCGAGATGCCCACGGCCATCGAGGCGTTGAGCGATTCCATCGCGGAGTCGATCGGGATGGAGACGATCTGGTCGCAGTTCTCGCGGACCAGGCGGCTCAGGCCCTTGCCCTCGGAGCCGACCACGATGCAGACCGGTTCCTTCGCCAGCGCCAGGTCCGGCAGTGAGACGTCGCCGTCACCGTCCAGGCCGAGGACGAAGATGCCCATGTTCTTGAACGCCTTCAGCGTGCTGTTGAGGTTCGCGGCGCGGGCCACCGGGACGCGGACCGCCGCGCCGGCGCTGGTCTTCCAGGCCGAGGCGGTCACGCCGACGGACCGGCGCTCGGGGACGATCACGCCATGGCCGCTGAACGCGGAGACGGAACGGATGATCGCGCCGAGGTTGCGGGGATCGGTGATGCCGTCGAGGGCGACGAAGAGCGGGGCGTTGGCGATGTGGCCCACCTTCCACGCCTCGACGGTTGCCTCGGCCAGCTCGTAAGCGTCCTGGTACTCGTACGGCGGGATCTGCAGGACCAGGCCCTGGTGGATCGCGTCGTCGGTCATCCGGTCCAGCTCGGGCTTGCCGGTTTCCAGCAGGGGAATGCCGCGCTCGGCCGCGATTTTCAGGGATTCCTTGACCCGGTCGTCCATCTCGATGCGGATGGCCACGTGCAGGGCCTTGGCGGGGATCCCGGCGCGGAGCGCCTCGACCACGGAGTTGCGTCCGGTGACGACTTCCTCGGTGGCGCGGCCCTTGGGGCCAGAGCGGGCGCCGGCGCTGCGGGCTCCGGTACCGCGCTTGGCGGCGGAGCGCTCCGCGAGCTGCTTGTTCTTGTGGGCCTTGTGGTAGACCCGGTCCTCCGCCTTGGGAGTGGGGCCCTTGCCTTCGAGAGCCTTACGGCCATGGCCGCCGGTCCCGACGGTGGGACCCTTCTTCTGTTTGACCGAGCGGCGACCGTTATTGGCCATGAGTTTCACCCTTTGAAGTACGCGAATCGTTGATAAGTCTGGACTCCAGTCTACTGACTCGGGTTAAATCCTCGACCGCGCGGGTGCGGCGGCCCGCACGGCCGCCGGGGCTCAGCCGCGCTTGATGCTCCAGCTGGCACCGTCCGCGCCGTCCTCGACGACGACGCCGGCCGCGGCCAAGGTGTCCCGGATGGCGTCGGAGGCGGCCCAGTCCTTGGCCGCCCTCGCCTGCGCCCGGGCTGCCAGCTGCGCCTCCACCAGCACGCCGAGCGCGGTGGTGGCCTGGCCGTCCACGGCGGGGGCAGCGGTGTCGTTCAGGCCGAGGACCCGCAGCATGTCGTGGACGTGGTGCAGGGCCTGGCGGGCGTCCTCGGTCCGGCCGTCGGTCAATGCGGTGTTGCCGGCCCGGACGGTCTCGTGCAGGACGGCGAGGGCCTGCGGGACGTTGAGGTCGTCGTCCATGGCGCGTTCGAACGCCTCGGGGACGGCGCCGTAGGTGGAGAAGCTGTAGTTCCCGCCGTCGGACAGGGCGCGCACGGCGCGGCTGATGAACCCGTCGATGCGCTCGACGGCGGCGGCGGCTTCCTGCAGCGAAGTCGGCTGGTAGTCCAGCACCGAGCGGTACTGGGCCTGGCCGAGGTAATACCGAACCACCCGCGGCGGGGCGAGTTCGAGCATCTCGGCCGGGCTGATTGTGTTGCCGATGGACTTGGACATCTTCTCGCCGGCGTAGGTGACCATGCCGTTGTGCATCCAGAAGTTCGCGAAGCCGTGGCCGGCCGCCTGGGACTGGGCCATCTCGTTCTCATGGTGCGGGAAGCGCAGGTCCAGGCCGCCGCCGTGGATGTCGAACTCGGTGCCGAGGTATTTGGTGACCATCGCGGAGCATTCGAGGTGCCAGCCCGGGCGACCGGCGCCCCACGGGGAGGCCCAGCTCGCCGTCGTCGGTTCGCCGTCCTTGTGGCCCTTCCAGAGCGCGAAGTCGCGGGGGTCCTTCTTGCCGCGCGGGTCGGCGTCGGGGGCGCCCTGCATGTCCTCGATCTTCTGCCGGGTCAGGGACCCGTAGGCGGACCAGGAGCGGACATCGAAGTAGACGTCGCCGGAGTCGTCGAGGGCCGGGTAGGCGTGGCCGCGGTCGATCAGCAGCTGAATCAGGGCGTGCATCTCGGGGATGTGGCCCGTGGCGCGCGGCTCGTAGGTGGGCCTGGAGACACCCAGGGTGTCATACGCCTTACGGAATTCCTGCTCGTAACGGTAGGCCAGCGCCCACCATTCCTCTTCGCGGACGGTGCCGTCGCCCTCGTCGAACGCGGGCGCGAACGACTCGGCGGACTTGGCGAGGATCTTGTCGTCGATGTCCGTGACGTTGCGGACCGTGGTGACCCGGAAGCCGCGGTACTGCAGCCAGCGGGTGAGCTGGTCGAAGGCGATCGCTGAGCGGATGTGACCGACGTGCGGCATGCCCTGCACCGTGGCGCCGCAGTAGTAGAGGCTTACCTTCCCCGGAACCAGGGGGACGAAGTCGCGGACTTCGGCGGATGCAGTGTCATAGAAGCGCAGTGTCACCGGTCCAGACTAGCCGATGCGGTGTTGCCGCCGGCCGGTCCGTTACTTGCAGTGCTGGCCGATCTGGTCCATGTTCTGGCGCAGCTGGTTGAGCTGGTCCGTGGTCTGGACTCCGGTGGAGCTGCCCGCGACCTGCTTCATGACGTCGGCCATCTTCTGGATGGGGTCAGCCACCTCGGGGGCCACCTTGTCCGCGACCTCCTGATAGTGCTTGCTGATCTGCCCGGCTTTGTCCTTGTCGGTACCCGTGGGCACGAAGGTGTCCGTGTTCAGGAACTTGCAGCTCTCGTCCACGCTCATGCGCGACGGCGTGGGGCTGGCGGCAGGCGGGGTGGATCCGGCGCACCCGGCCAGCAGCAGTCCTGTGGCGAGGACGACGGCGGGGGCTAGCTTTTTCACGGGAAACTCCTGACGTTCCGGGCGGGGGTTGTCCGTTAAGCCTAGGCCAGATCGGCGCCGCCGGCGGAGTCGGCCGGGTAGACCAGGGCGGTGGCGGTGGCCGCGATGCCCTCGCCGCGGCCGGTGAAGCCGAGGCCGTCGCTGGTGGTGGCGGTGACGCTGACAGGGGCTCCGGCGGCCTCGCTGAGCACCCGCTGGGACTCCTCCCTGCGCGGCCCGAACTTGGGTCTATTGGCGACGAACTGCACGGCGATGTTGCCGATCTCCCAGCCCGCGGCGCGGACGATCCGGGCGGCCGCGGACAGCAGGGTGACGCCGGAGGCTCCGGCGTATTCGGGCCGGTCCGTGCCGAAGTGGGTGCCGAGGTCGCCGATGCCGCAGGCGGAGAACAGGGCGTCGGCCGCCGCGTGGGCCACCGGGTCGCCGTCGGAGTGGCCGGCCAGCCCGCGCTCACCCTCCCAGTGGAGGCCGCCGAGCCAGAGCGGCTGGGGCGCCTCGTCCGGGGCGTAGGCGTGGACGTCGATGCCGATGCCGGTGCGCGGCAGCAGGGGCCGTTGCTTCGGGTCCATGGTCAGCCCTCCACCCAGCGGACGCCGAGCGGACCCTCAAGCAGGCCCTCGGCGAGGATCAGGTCCAGCGGGGTGGTGATCTTCAGCGACTGGCTGGCACCACGGACCGCGTGGACGGGAACGCCCAGCAGTTCCACCAGCATGGCGTCGTCGGTGACGGCGGCCGCCTGGGCTTCGTCGAGTCCTTCCGCGGATTCGTGGGCCCGGCGGAGGGTGTCCAGGCTAAAGCCCTGCGGGGTCTGGACGGCGCGGAGGGCCTCCCGGGGCGCCGTGCCGGTGACCAGTTCCGGGGCGATGTCCGCGTCGGGGCCGGTGGTCCGGGCGACGGTCTTCACCGTGTCCACCACGGGCAAGACGGGGATGACGGCCAGCGCTCCGGCGGCCAGGGCCTCGGCCACCCGGTGGAAGACGGCCTCCGGTGCCAGGGCGCGGGCGGCGTCGTGCACCAGGACGGACCGGGTGTCCGGGTGCAGGGCGGCCAGGGCGGCGCGCACCGAATCGGCGCGGCTGGCACCGCCGTCGACGGCCGTGATCTCGGGGGCCTCCGCCCCGTTCCCGCCGCCGTTGCGCAGTTCCTCGGCGAACGCCTCGCACTGCGCGGCCAGGTCCCGGTCTCCGGGCGGGAGCGCGACGCAGATCTGCCGGGCGACCCCGGCGGCGGCGACCCCGCGGAGGGCGTGAATGAGGATGCTGTCCCCGCCCAGGGGAACCTTGGCCTTGGGCATCCCGTAACCCAGCCGCTGGCCGGATCCGGCGGCCACGAGGATGACCGCCGTGACGGGGGCGGCCGATGGAGTAGTCATGCGGTCAAGCCTACGTCCCGGTCCACGGCCGGCACCCAACTAGCTGGCAGTTGTTGCCGTTTTGAGGGCCCAAGACGGCACCTACTGCGAGTCAGTTGGGAAGGTTTTGGGCAAAAAGAAGCCCCGGCGGCCTGACGCCACCGGGGTTCGATTCTTAGTTAGGAAGCCAAAACCTCGTCGAGAACGCTTGCAGCCTTCTCTTCGTCGGTCTTCTCAGCCAGAGCCAGTTCTGAGATCAGAATCTGGCGGGCCTTGGCCAGCATGCGCTTCTCCCCTGCGGAGAGACCCCGGTCGTGGTCGCGGCGCCACAGGTCGCGGACGACCTCGGCCACCTTGATCACGTCACCGGAAGCAAGCTTTTCCAGGTTTGCCTTGTAACGACGCGACCAGTTGGTGGGCTCTTCAGTGAACTCGGCACGAAGCACGTCGAACACGTGCTCCAGTCCTTCCTTGCCCACTACGTCGCGGACCCCAACAAGGTCAACGTTTTCTGCTGGAACTTCAATGGTCAGATCACCCTGAGCCACCTTGAGCTTGAGATACATTTTCTCTTCGCCCTTGACAGTGCGCATCTTGATCTCTTCAATTTTTGCTGCACCGTGGTGAGGGTAAACTACTGTCTCGCCGACCTCAAAAACCATGTGGACATTCCCCTTTCCCGCAGACCAGTTTATCACGATTAAGGCATACGACTGGCATGGTTCCGGCGGAGAAACCGCGAGATTCCGCGGAAAATGGCCCCAATCGGCGGCTCAAACCCCTTGACGGATGCGGATAATAGTGCATTGCGCGGGCCGCGCCAAGGTGCCGCGGGAGGTCTTCGACGACGACGCCGGGGAGCCCGGTGCCCGCTTCACGGGTCCCCGCATGGCGTCACCGGGGAGGCTTAGGAATCCTCGTTTGGGCCCGGTTGCCGATAGGCTATGGCTGAATACTGTTTCAAGACTCTCAAGGAGTGCGTGACGTGCGTTTCACTGCGATGACCCCGGGCCGGCGCGGCAAGCTGGCAATGGCAACGGCGGCACTTGGCATTGGCCTGCTGTCCGTCTCCGGTTGCGGCTACATCAACCCCCAGCAGACCTCGGTGCAGTACTCCGCCTCCGACGGAACCCGCACGGACCTCGGCCCGGTGCAGCTGCGCAACATGATGATCGTCTCCGACGGTGAGAACAAGCCCGGCCGCGTGCTCGGTGCCGTGTACAACACCTCGTCCAACGACATCACGCTGACCATCAACGGTGCCAGCGGCTCGCAGACCCAGGTGCCGGTCAAGAAAAACTCCTACGTACTGCTCAACGACAGCACCGACTCGGCAACCCTGAGCACCACCGGCGGGAAGCCCGGTTCGCTGGTGGAGGTCACTCTCTCCGAGAGCGCCACCAACATGAAGGCAAAGTTCAACATGCCGGTACTGGACGGCACGATCGCGGATTACAAGAAGTACATCCCGACCCCGACCCCTACGGCCACCTCCTCGAGCTCGGCGTCGCCGTCGTCGTCGACCTCGGCACGGGCATCCGCGACGCCGACCCCGACGGCCAGCCGCTAACCGGCACCGGGCACCACAAACAAAGGAGCGGCACCCCGCGAGGGGTGCCGCGGCATGGGTTATACCCCCCCGACGCGAGCGGGGCGAAGGCGCGGCCGGGGGAGGGGTGGGGGTGG
>NZ_JBFBKP010000070.1:0-20916 GCF_040702285.1 Arthrobacter sp. NPDC080086 | reverse complement strand
GCCGCCGGCAGGCCGTCCGAGCGCCGGGATGCCGCGCGCAACCGCGAACTCCTGCTCGCCGCCGCCCGGGAGCTGATCGCCGAGGGCGGCGCGGAGGCCCTCACCATGGATTCCCTCGCCGCACGGGCCGGCGTGGGCAAGGGCACGGTGTTCCGCCGCTTCGGCAGCCGCGCCGGGCTGATGGTGAGCCTGCTCAGCGACGCCGAGGCGGAGTTCCAGGGCCGGTTCATGTTCGGTCCGCCGCCCCTGGGCCCCGGCGCCCCGCCCCTGGACCGGCTGGTGGCCGTGGGTGCCGCCCGGATCCGCTGGGTGCTGGAATTCGGCGACCTCGCCCGGGCCGCGGACGAATCCCCCTACAACCGGTTCGACGTCCCGGCCGCCGTCCTCTGGCAGCGCCACCTGGAGATGCTGCTGCGTGAGGCGGGCTTTACGGCTGACCCCTGGCTGATGGCCGGATCACTCAGCGTGACGCTCGAACCGGAGCGCATTCTCTACGCCGTCAGGGTGCACCAGGTGTCCCCGGAACGGTTGGCGGAGTCCTGGCGGGAGCTTGCCGTCCGGGTGGTAGGCACCGCGTAGAGTACGCCCTGTTTCTGCCGTCCGCCAAGTCAAATCAATTCAAAGGAATTATTCATAACGATCTGGTATTGACGGTCCCGGATTGGCGCATTTCCCGCCCGGCGGCGCGATTTCTATGTGGTAGTTTCCTCTGGAATGTGACCCGCAACATACTGCCTTACGAGGCTGGCCGAAGGGCCTGCGGGTGGCCACGCACCTGCTGGCCTTGATCCCGGACCGACGGCGGAGACCCCCCGTCACGCGGGGACTACGGAAGGATTCGCGCTGTGAACGATCTCATTAACCCGGCACCAGGACGGGCGCGCCTGCCCCGCCCGGCGGTGCCCGCCACCGCAGCGCAGCCGACGGCCAGCCTGACGTAGCCGCATGCTCCGCTACCTGGCCAAACGGGCCGTCACCTACGTCGTCATGATCTTCCTGACCACCAGTGCCGGATACTTCCTGGCGGTCACCAGCCTGCAGCCGGCGCTGCTGGAACAGGAACGCATCCCGCGCCCCACCCCCGAGCAGGTCGCCAACTCCTTCCGGCTCAAGGGCCTGGACCCCGCGCTGAGCCCCTGGGAACGCTACGTGGACTGGCTCACCGGGATCGTCACCCGCTGGGACTGGGGCCGCAGCCCCAATGGCGCCTACATCAACGCCGAGTTCGGCGACCGGGTCTGGATCTCCACCCGGCTCTTCCTCGCCTCGATCATCCTGACCCTGATCATCGGCGTGGCCCTCGGTGTCTACACCGCGGCCCGGCAGTACAAGTTCTCCGACCGCGCCATCACCTCTTACAGCTACCTGGTGTACATCGTGCCCGCACCGATCGCGTACTTCCTGGTGCAGCTGTGGGCCATCAACATCAACGAGACCGTGGGTGACCGGATCCTGTTCGTCACCGGCATCTCCACCCCCGGCCTGGAGGGCGACGGCTGGGTCCAGTTCCTGGACATGCTCGCCCACTACGCCGTGCCCACCTTCGCCATCACGATCGTGGGCTGGGGCGCCTACCAGATCGCGCAGCGGCAGTACCTGCTGGACAACGTCAACGCCGACTTCGTCCGCACCGCCCGCGCCAAGGGCCTGACCCGCAACCAGGCCATCACCCGGCACGCCCTGCGCGTCTCCTTCATCCCGGTGGCCCAGAGCATCGCCTTCACCATCCCGGCGATCTTCGCCGGAGGCTTCTTCGCGGAGAAGATCTTCGCCTGGCACGGCGTGGGCTCGTGGAGCATCGACGCGATCGCCCTCCAGGACGTGAACGCGGCGACGGCCACCCTGGCCTACGGCTCCGTGATCTTCGCGATCGGCGCGATCCTCGCCGACTTCGCCACCACCCTTGTCGACCCGAGAGTGCGGGTGCAGTAGCCATGACCAACCTCAACGCCATCGACCCGGCCGCGGTCGCCGAGGAAGCCAAGATCGAAGACGGCGACGTCGTCATCGCCAAGTCGCGGATCATCCTGCGCCGCTTCCTGCGCAACAGGACCGCCGTCGCCGGCCTCGTCATCTTCATCCTGTTGACCCTGCTCTCCTTCTTCGGCGGGGCCTTCTCCAGCTGGGACAAGGAGACCATCGACCCGTTCAACATCGGCACCGAGCCCTCCGCCGAGCACCTGCTGGGCACCTCGCAGGCCGGCATCGACCTGTACGCGCTCACCGTCGAGGGGACCCGGGTCTCCATCCTTATCGGCCTGGTGGTGGGCCTGGTCTCGGTCCTTATCGCGGCCGTCTACGGCTGCACCATGGCCTACTTCGGCGGCAAGGTCGACAAGGTCATGCTCTTCATCCTCGAAGCGCTGATCATGATGCCGGCGCTGCTGGTGGTGGCCGTGGCCACGAGCGGCGGCGGGGACGGGCTGAAGAAGAGCCTGCCCAGCTGGTTGCTGCTGATCATCGTGCTGCTGGTCTTCAGCTGGATGGGCACCGCCCGCCTCATCCGTTCCCTGTCGATGTCCCTGATGCAGCGGGACTTCGTCAAGGCCGCCCAGTACATGGGCGTTCCCGCCCGGCGCATCGTCTGGCGGCACCTGGTCCCGAACATCGGCTCGCTGCTGGTGCTCGACATTACCCGCGGCGTCACCGGCGCCATCCTCTCCGAGGTCGCCTTCTCCTTCATCGGCATCGGCATCAAGGTCCCGGACGTGAGCCTGGGCGTGTTGATCGGCCAGGCCACCTCCCAGGTCTCCACTTTCCCGTGGATGTTCTGGGTGCCGCTGACCGTGATGTTCCTGCTCACCGGGTCCCTGGCAATGATGAACGACGGCCTCCGGGACGCGTTCGACCCCAGCTCCAGCTCGATTGGCAGCGCCAAGAAAAGGAAGAAGGCCACTGCATGAGCAGCGACTCCACCGGCCTCGGCACCGCCGAACGCCTCGATACCGCCGAACGCCTCCACGCAGCCGGCCTGCACAGCGCCGATAGTGCGCCCGCGGGCGCCGTCCTCTCCGTCCGGGACTTGAACGTCCGCTTCAACACCGAGAACGGCGTGGTCCACGCCGTGCGCGGCATCGACTTCGACCTGATGCCCGGCAAGACCCTCGGCATCGTGGGCGAGTCCGGCTCCGGCAAGTCCGTGACCTCCATGGCCATCATGGGCCTGCTGCCGGAAACCGCCGATATCAGCGGCTCGGTCCGGCTGCACGGCACCGAGCTGCTGGGCCTGAGCGACAAGGCCATGTGCCGCCACCGCGGCAACGAGATGGCCATGGTCTTCCAGGACCCGCTGTCCTCGCTGACCCCGGTGTACACCGTGGGCGCCCAGATCATCGAGGCGCTCACCGTGCACAACCCCGGGATGAGCAAGCAGGCCAAGGAGGCGCGCGCCGTCGAACTCCTCGCCATGGTGGGCATCCCCAGCCCGAAGGACCGCCTCAAGGCCTTCCCGCACGAGTTCTCCGGCGGCATGCGGCAGCGGGTGATGATCGCCATCGCGATCGCCAACAACCCCCGGGTGCTGATCGCGGACGAGCCGACGACGGCGCTGGACGTCACCATCCAGGCGCAGGTGCTGGAGGTGCTGCACACCGCGCAGGAAGAGACCGGCGCCGCCGTCGTCATGATCACCCACGACCTGGGCGTCGTGGCCGGCATGGCGGACGACATCATGGTGATGTACGCGGGCCGGCCGGTGGAAACCGGCAGCGTCGACGACATCTACTACAACCCGCGGATGCCCTACACCATGGGCCTGCTGGGCGCCGTGCCCCGCGTGGACACCGCCGAGAAGACCTCGCTGGTGCCGATCGAGGGCATCCCGCCGAACCTGATCAACGCCCCCACCGGCTGCTCCTTCGCGCCCCGCTGCCCGCTGGCAACGGAGGAATGCCTCGACGGTGAGCCCGCGCTGCTGGCCGTCGGCGGCGCCGGGGACGGCACGCTCGAGCACCGCGCCGCCTGCATCAAGAGCGAAGAGCTGGGCGCCGGAGTGGACGTGCACCGGATCTTCTCCGCCCCCGCGGTGCCGGTCTCCCGGTTCGACGCCGTCCCGCGCGCCGACCGCAAGGCCGTGCTGGAGCTGACGGACGTGCGCAAGCACTTCCCGCTGCTCAAGGGCTCCCTGATTAAGCGCCGGATCGGCACGGTCAAGGCCGTGGACGGCCTCAGCTTCGACATCCGCGAGGGCGAGTGCTTCTCGATCGTGGGCGAGTCCGGCTGCGGCAAGACCACCACGCTCCTGGAGATCATGGAGTTCCACCGGGACCAGGACGGCGAGGTCACCATCGGCGGCCTGAGCAACAAGGCCGCCTCGGACGCGAAGACCAAGGCCGCCATGCGCCGGGAACTGCAGATGGTCTTCCAGGACCCCACCGGCGCCCTGGACCCGCGCTTCACCGTCTTCGAGGTGCTGGCCGAACCGCTGGAGAACTCCGGCATGGCCAAGCCCGCGATCCGGAAACGGATCATGGAGCTGATGGAACTGGTGGGCCTGCAGCCCGACCACGTCAACCGCTTCCCCAACCAGTTCTCCGGCGGCCAGCGGCAGCGCATCGGCATCGCCCGGGCGCTGGCGGTCAATCCCAAACTGGTGGTCCTGGACGAGCCGGTCTCCGCGCTGGACGTCTCGGTCCAGGCCGGCGTCATCAACCTGCTGGACCAGCTCCGCGCCGAACTGGGCCTGAGCTACCTGATGGTGGCCCACGACCTGTCCGTGGTGCGGCACATCTCCAACCGGGTGGCCGTCATGTACCTGGGCAAGATCGTGGAAATCGGCGACGTCGACGAGGTCTTCGACCGCCCCCGCCACCCCTACACCCGGGCGCTGCTCTCCGCGATCCGGGTGCCGGACCCCCGGCTCGAACGCACCCGGGAACGGATCATCCTGCAGGGTGACCTGCCCTCGCCGCTGGATGCGCCGCAGGGCTGCAACTTCGCGACCCGCTGCCCGGTCTTCGCCGCGCTTCCTCCCGCCAAGCAGGAGAAGTGCCTGACCATCGAGCCCGTGCTCGAAAACGCAGCACATCCCGGGGCGGCCCCCGGCCGCCCGGCCGGCGGTCCGCCGTCGGCCCCCACAGACCAGCAATTCGCCTGCTTCTACCCGGACGGCGACCTGGACGCGGACATGCTCGTAGTCCACGAAACCACCTGACCTACCCGTCAGGCGCAGCAGTGCAACAGATAAAAATGAGGGGAAAAATGAAGAATCTCACCAAGATCGGCGGCGTCACCGCCGTCGTGGCAGCTCTCGCGCTGACCGCCTGCGGCGGTGGCGGGGGCGGGTCGAAGGGCCCGGAAGCCGCCAAGGGCCAGGACTCGGGCAGCGACCTGTCCAAGCTCATCAGCATCAACGCCAAGGACCCGAAGGACCTGCAGCAGGGCGGCAAGCTCACCCTGCCGCTGGGCAACATCGGCCCGGACTTCAACGGCTTCTCCAACACCGGCAACAGCGCGGACAACACAGCCCTGCACCGCCCGATCGACGAGGCCGGCACCTGGGGCTGCTGGAACTTCGACTTCGACGGCACCGCCTCGCCGAACAAGAACTTCTGCGAGGACGTCAAGAGCGACGTCAAGGACGGCAAGCAGACCATCACCATCAAGGTGAACCCGAAGGCCACGTTCAACGACGGCACCCCGATCGACGTGAAGACCTTCGAGAACACCTGGAAGATGCTCAACGGGCAGAACAAGGACATCGACATCGTCTCGTCCGGCGCCTACGAATTCGTCGACTCGGTCAAGGCCGGCGCCAACGACAAGGAAGTCGTTGTCACCACCACCCAGCCGGTCTACCCGCTGGACTCGCTCTTCACCGGCTTGATCCACCCGGCCGTCAACACCCCGGAGATCTTCAACACCGGCTTCACCGGCGACATGCACCCCGAGTGGATGGCCGGCCCGTTCAAGGTCGACAAGTACGACACCGCCGCGAAGACCGTCACCATGGTCCCGAACGACAAGTGGTGGGGCGCCAAGCCGGTGCTGGAAAGCGTTGTCTTCCGCCAGCTCGAGTCCAGCGCCGCGATCGCTGCGTTCAAGAACGGTGAAATCGATGGTGTGTCCGCAAACACCATCACGCCGTACAAGCAGCTCGACGGCACCAAGAACTCCGAGATCCGGCGCGGCCAGCGCCTGTTCGCCGGCGGCCTGAACATCAACGCCCAGAAGGCTCCGATGACCGACGTCGCCATCCGCAAGGCGATCTTCACCGCAGTTGACCGCGAGGCCCTCCGCAAGGTCCGCTTCAACGGGCTGAACTGGGAAGAGGAAAGCTCCGGCTCGATGATGCTGCTGCCGTTCTCGAAGTACTACCAGGACAACTACCCCGTCACCGAGACCGGCCCCGACGCCGCCAAGAAGGTCCTGACCGACGCCGGCTACAAGGCCAACGCCGCGGGCATCATGGAAAAGGACGGCGTCCCCGCCGCCTTCAAGATCAGCAACTTCGGTGACGACCCCACCACGCTCGCCTTCGCCCAGACCCTGCAGAAGCAGCTCCAGGCCGGCGGCATGGATGTCGGCATCGACCAGCGCGCCTCCGCCGACTTCGGCAAGGTCCTGGGCAGCCGCGACTTCTTCCTGAGCGTCTCCGGTTACACCGTCGGCGCCGACGCGACCGACTCCGTCAAGCAGTTCTACGACTCCAAGACCAACGAGAACGAGCTCGGCGACGCCGACCTCGACGCGAAGATCAAGAAGCTCTCCACCATCGCCGACAACGCCGAGCGCAACAAGGCGGCCATGGAGGTCGAGAAGGAGCACATGGCGAAGTACTTCTCCATGGGCGTCGTCATGAACGGCCCGCAGATCTCCTTCGCCCGCACGGGCCTGGCGAACTACGGTCCCTCCCTGTTCAAGAGCCTGTCCCAGGTTCCGGACTGGACCACCATCGGCTGGGAAAAGAAGTAACCTCCCCTCCGACGCTCCCGCAGCTTATGCGGGAATTCGGGCGGCGCTCCCTCACGTTGTGGGGGAGCGTCGCCTTTTTGTAGCCGAAACCGAGGGGGCGCCACTCCGTGTGCAAGGGGCCGGTAGCGTGGACCCATGGCAGCCCCCACGCATCCCCTCCGCACCGCCGTCGCCGGGTTCGGCCTCTCCGGCAGCGTCTTCCACGCCCCGCTGATCGCCGCGGACCCCGCCTACTCGCTGGAGGTCATCGCCACCGGGGACCCGGGCCGGCGCGCCGCGGCCGCCGAACGCTACCCGGGGGCCCGGCTCGTGGACACCCCGGAGGCCATCCTGGAGGACGCGGACGGCCTGGACCTGCTGGTGCTCGGCACCCCGCCGGCCACCCACTACCCGCTCGCCCGCGCCGCACTGGAGGCCGGGCTCGACGTCGTGGTGGACAAGCCGTTCACCGTGACCAGCGCCGAGGGCCGGGAGCTGACCGGCCTGGCCGAGCGGCTGGGCCGGGTGCTCACCGTGTTCCAAAACCGCCGCTGGGACGGCGACTTCCTGACCGTCCGCGGTCTGCTGGCGTCCGGCAGCCTGGGCCAAGTGGCGCGCTTCGAGTCCCGGTTCGAGCGCTGGTCCCCGGCGGTCAGTAAGCCGTGGAAGGCGGCGGCGACGTCGGCCGAGGGCGGCGGGGTGCTCTACGACCTGGGCACCCACCTGGTGGACCAGGCGTTGCGGCTCTTCGGGCCCGCCACGCTCAGCCATGCCGAGCTGGCCGTGCGGCGGCCCGGCGGGGCCTCAGACGACGACGCCTTCGTGGCGCTGCGGCACGACTCCGGGGTGACAAGCCACCTCTGGATGAACCTGCTCTGCGCCCAGCAGGGGCCGCGGTTCCGGATCCTGGGCAGCGGCGGCGGCTACACCAAACACGGCGTGGACCCGCAGGAACCCTACCTGGCGGCCGGCGGCAGCCCGCTGGGCGCGTCCTACGGGGTCGAGGACACGGAGTGGGCCGGCCTGCTGGGCCGTGACGGCCACCTGGACCGGCTGCCCACCGAACGCGGCGCCTACCCGGAGTTCTACCGGCTGCTCGCGGAGAAGATCCACGACGGCGGCGCCTCCTCGGCACTGCCCCTCCCCGTTGATCCGGAAGACGCCGTCGACGTCCTCAAGCTGATCGA
Organism: Arthrobacter sp. NPDC080086; assembly: GCF_040702285.1. NCBI lineage: Bacteria > Bacillati > Actinomycetota > Actinomycetes > Micrococcales > Micrococcaceae > Arthrobacter > Arthrobacter sp. NPDC080086. Next base: position 12,838 of record NZ_JBFBKP010000070.1, on the reverse strand, counting down.
GCAGGCCCGGGAAGTGGCGGTATGGCGGCCTTAACGTTTGAACGGCAGCCATCCAGAAAGCGTGCGTCAAAGCGACGAAGGAGCAGCACGCGTTGGATGACTGCCGTTCAAACGGCTGACCGGCGTCAGTTACGCCGAGACGAGCTCGTGCCAGTCGGAGACCAGGGGCAGGTTGTGCGCCTCGGAGACGGAGCGGTGCGCCACCTTGCCGGCGGCGATGTTCAGTCCGGCGGCCAGGGCGGCGTCCCGATCGAACGCGGCCTTGACGCCCAGGTTGGCCAGCGCCACGCCGTAGCGCAGCGTGACGTTGGTCAGGGCGTAGGTGGAGGTGTTCGGCACGGCGCCGGGCATGTTGGCCACGCAGTAGAAGATCGTGATGTGGACCTTGTACGTGGGTTCCTGGTGCGTGGTGGGGTGGGTGTCCTCGAAGCAGCCGCCCTGGTCCACGGCGATGTCCACCAGGACCGAGCCCGGCTTCATCCGGGAGACCAGCTCGTTGGTGACCAGCTTCGGGGCCTTGGCGCCCGGGATCAGCACCGAACCGATGACCAGGTCCGCGTCCACCACGGACTTTTCGATCTCGTAGGCGTTGGACGCGACGGTCTTCAGGCGGCCCTGGTACTGGGCGTCCAGTTCACGCAGCCGGTTGATGTTGATGTCCAGGATGGTGACGTCCGCGCCGAGGCCCAGGGCCATGGCGGCGGCGTTGGTGCCGGCCACGCCGGCGCCCAGGACCACGACCTTCGCCGGGCGGACGCCTGGGACGCCGCCGAGCAGCACGCCCTTGCCGCCGGCCGGAGCCATCAGCGATGTGGCGCCCACCTGGACCGACAGGCGGCCGGCGACCTCGGACATGGGCGCCAGCAGCGGCAGCGCGCGGCCCTCCTGCACGGTCTCGTAGGCGATCGCGGTGACGCCGGAGTTGATCAGTTCCTGGGTCAGTTCCGGCTCGGCGGCCAGGTGCAGGTAGGTGAAGAGGATCAGGCCCTTGCGGAAGCGGTGGTACTCGGCCTTGACCGGCTCCTTGACCTTCATCACCATGTCGGCGCGGGCCCAGACGTCGTCGGCCTCGGCCACGATCTCGGCGCCGGCGATGGCGTATTCCTCGTCCGTGATGCCCGAGCCCAGGCCCGCGCCGCGCTCCACCAGGACGGTGTGGCCGTGGTGGCGGAATTCGTGCACGCCGGCCGCCGTGATGGCGACGCGGAATTCGTTGTTCTTGATCTCTTTGGGGACACCGATGATCATGTGTGAAGCTCCAAAAGTGGCGGCCTGGCCGGCCGGGTGTACGGGGGAAGTCGTGATTCCAGAATAGGACCGGCTGTGAGGCAGGCGACAGGGACGTCCTGCCCGCCCGACGCGAAAACCCCGCCATTCCGCGGATGTTATCCGGCTCGGTTCGACAGATGTCGAGGGTGCCGGCGGCAGGTGTCGCCTGCTGTCCGGAGTGGTCCGGCTTCGCCGCGGCCCGGGCGGGGCAGTACTGTGGCACCATGCAGCAGCAGGACGTCGAGCAGCTCGTGGAGCGCGTGGCTATGCGGCTGGGGCGCGGATTGTCCCTCGAGGACCTCGACGGCGTCCTGCTCGCCTACTCCTCCAACCAGTCCGCCGCGGACCGGGTCCGGGTGAACTTCCTGCTCAGCAAACGCGTGCCGGTGGACGTCAGCGCCTGGCAGCTCTCGCACGGCATCGCCACCGCGGTCCGGCCGGTGGTGGTCCCGGCGAACGAGGAGCTGGGCATGCTGGGCCGGGTCTGCGTACCCCTGCTGGTCCGCGGCTTCCGGGTGGGCTACCTCTGGGTCCAGCTCGACGCCGGAGAACCCACCGCCGGATCCGTCCTGGCCCAGCTGCCGGACGTGGCCCGCGACCTCGAGCAGCTCTCGGCACTGCTGCTGGACTCCAACACCGCCGAATCCGAATTCCGCCGCCGCCGGGAACGGGAATTCCTGGCCGCCTGCCGCGGGGAGGCGAACGCCGTCGCCGCCGTTGCGGGCTGGAAGGAAGTCCAAGGCCGGGGGCCCTGGCAGCTGGTCACCGTGCTCGACGCCGACGGCTGGGCCGAGGGATCGGACCCCACGGACGCCATGCTGGTCCACCGCTCCGCCGCGCTGCAGGCCACCATCGGCGTGGACGCGGCCCTCTTCAGCGCCGGAACGGAGACCCACGCGGTGATCCTGTTCAAGGAGTCCACCGGCCGGGCGGACCACGCCCAGGTGCTGGTGCACTATCAGCTCGAACTGGCCAAGCGCTCCGGCCGGCCCGTCCGGCGGATCATCCTGGGAACCTCGGAGGGATTTTCCCGGCCCCGGGGTCTCGTGGAGGCGTACCAGCAGTCGCGCCAGGCGGCGCAGGCGGCCGCCGTCGATCCGCAGCTGGGGGAGCTGGTGGACTGCCGGGCCACCGGGATCTATCAGCTGCTGGCCTCCGCGGGCGGCGGCGCCGGGGCGTGGGCCGATGCGGGGTCGGTGCACTTCCGCACCCTGGCCGACCATGACCGGAACGGGGAGCTCTTGCCGGTGCTGGAGCTGTTCTACGACAACGACGGCTCGGTCCAGGACGTCGCGGCGAAGCTGCACCTGCACCGCAGCAGCATCTACAACCGGCTGGGACGGATCCGGCAGCTGTTGGGCGTCGACCCGCTCAAGGGCCTGGTCCGGCTGGAACTGCACGCGGCGCTCAAGGCGCGGCGCTGGGCCGAGCGGCCAAGGATCTAGCGGCCGGGTGCGAACGGCCAGGGACCCAGCGGGAATCTACCGCTCGTCCGGCTCCGGGCGATCGTGCACCGAGTCGCGCGGGGCCTGCCGGGCGGTTTCCCGCCGGCGGCGCGTGAGCCGGCTTTCGGTCCAGAGGGCGACGGCGACGAAGACCACGCAGCTGGCCATGAAGGAGGCGGTGTTGTTCAGCCCCATCAGGTTTCCGAGGATGCCGGTGATCACCATGGCGGCGATGCCGGCCAGGATGTGCCACCCTCTGAACTTACCCACAATTCCAGCGTAACCCCGGGGTCCGCCGCACTTTCGCCCCGGGGCCGGATTGTTGCTTGATCCTTATCACGCCGTCAGGATTCTTCGGCGGAAACGGGGGATTCGGCGGGCTCCCCGGCCGCGGCCCCGCTCTTCTTCTGCGTCTCCAGCCACGCCATGATGTCCGCTAGTCGGATCCGCCGGTGCGTCCCGCGGTACTGGACCGGGATCTCCCCGCGGTCCGTCATGTTGCGCAGGTAGGTGTGCGAGATCCCGGCCAGTTCGGCCGCCCGTGAGGTGGTCAGCATCTCCTCGACGCTGCTGACCGTGACGGATTCGCCGCGGCTGAAGCGCTGCAGCAGATCCACGACGGCGTCCCGGGCGGAGGCGGGCAGCCGGTGGACCGTCCCGTCGACGAAAACGGTGACGTCGGTGCTGCCGTCGAGGGCGTAGCGGAGGGCCTGGGCGTCCTCGGCGGGGAGCGCGGCGGTGACCCGGGGCGCGATGAGTGTCATGGACTGCATCCTAGCGTCCCGGGCCCGCCGCGGCGGCTGCTTTAGAGGCCCGGTTGATAGGCACAGCTCAGAGGCCCAGTTCCTCCAGGACCGGAAGCTTGGCCCGGACCCAGGCGCGCGCGTCCGTGGCGCTCGGGGCTGAGAGGGCCAGCTTCGCCAGTTCCTGCGCCTCGGGCAGGGACACGGTCTTCAGGACCGCGGCCACGGCGGCGATGGAGCGGGCGGTCATGGACAGGGTGGTTACGCCCAGGCCGGTGAGGACCACGGCCAGGGCCGGGTCCGCGGCGGCCTCGCCGCAGACGCCCACAGACTTGCCGTGGCCCTCGGCGATTGAGCCCTCCACGGTCAGTCCCACCAGGCGGAGCACGGCGGGCTGCCACGGGGTGTTCAGGCCGGCCAGCGGGCCGAGTTGCCGGTCCGCGGCCATGGCGTACTGGGTCAGGTCGTTGGTGCCGAGGCTGGCGAAGGAGACCTCGCGCAGGATCGCTTCGGCGGTGAGGGCGGCGGACGGGACCTCGACCATGACGCCGGGGGTCCTGAGGCCGGCCTCCGCGCACATGGTGGCGAAGCGGGCCGCCTCCTCGGCGGTGGAGATCATCGGGGCCATCACCCAGACGTCGGCGTCGGACTCGGCCGCGGCGCGGGCGATCGCCTGCAGCTGGCGCTCCAGGACGCCGGGGGTGGTCAGATCGGTGCGGTAGCCGCGGACGCCGAGCGCCGGGTTGGGTTCGGTGGCGTCGGTCAGGAACGGCAGCGGCTTATCAGCGCCGGCGTCCAGGGTGCGCAGCACCACCTTCTTGCCGGGGAAGGCGTCGAACACCTCCTTGTAGGCGGCCGCCTGCTCGTCCACGCTCGGCTCATTGTCGCGTTCGAGGAAGCAGAACTCGGTGCGGAACAGGCCCACGCCCTGGGCGTTGAGCCGGGCGGCGGCCGCCGCGTCCTTGCCGCCGCCGACGTTCGCCAGCAGCGGCACCTGGTGCCCGTCCGCCGTCGTTCCGGTGCCGTCGAAGTCGGCCAGCAGCGACGCGGTAGCTGCCCACTGTTCGGCCGCGTGGCGCTGTTCGTCGCCGGGCTCGGCGGTGATGGTGCCGGCGGCGCCGTCGACGTAGACCTCGGTGCCGTCGGCCAGGGCATCGACGCCCGCGGCCGCGACGACGGCGGGCAGGCCGAGCGAGCGGGCGATGATCGCGGTGTGCGACTGCGGCCCGCCGCCGGCGGTGAGCAGGGCCAGGACCTTTTCCGGGTCCAGGGTGGCGGTGTCGGCCGGGGCGAGGTCCTCGGCGATGAGGATGAAGGGAGTCTCGGCGCTGGGAATACCGGGGGCGGGCACGCCTCGCAGTTCGGCGACGATCCGGGCGCGGACGTCCAGGACGTCGGTGGCGCGTTCGGCCATGTAGCCGCCGAGGTTGTGCAGCATCTCCGAGACGGAGGCGCCGGCCTCCCAGATGGCCCGCTGGTTGGAGGTGCCGCGGGCGATCAGCTTTCCGGCCGTCTTCAGCAGCATGGTGTCCGTGGCCATCAGGGCCGTGGCCTCCAGCACGGCCTTGCCGTCACCACTGACGGTCTGGGCGCGGTTCTTGAGCTGGTCGTGCACGGCCTTCGCGGCGGCTTTCAGCGCTGCCGTCGCATCCTCGACGGAGACGCCGGCTTGCAGCTGCTCTCCGGCGGGCGGCTCGCTGACCGGTTTTGGCATCTGACGGATGGTGCCGATGATCCGGCCGGGGCTGACGCCTACACCTTGGAAGTTCTGCACTGAAAGTCCTCATTCTCTGCCGTGAGCCAGTAAGACGGTTCAGATGCCGCTGCTGAGCCGCTAGACCCTAGATTTCCCGTGGCCGTCCACTACGTCAACCCGGAACCCGAAGCACCTGAAAAAGTCGATGGAAAAAGTGTTGTGATGCACTTCATATAGCGTTGCTATAGGTGCTAGGGTAGCGGCTATGAGTATCGATGGCCAGCTACCGCCCAAAATCCGGCTGCTCCGCGCAGCCGCCGGACTGCTGGCCAAATCCGGAGGCGCCGCCGTCTCCACCCGCCAGATCACGCAGCTGGCCGGAGTCACGGCACCCACGCTCTACCACCACTTCGGGGACAAGGAAGGCCTGTTCGACGCCGTCGTAGCGGCCGGCTTCGAGGAGTACGTGGCGGGGGAGCGGGACTTCGAACCCTCCGGACGTCCGCTGGAGAACATCCGGCGGATGTGGGACAAGCACGTCCAGTTCGGCCTGAAGCAGCCCGAGCTGTACCTGGTCATGTTCGGTAACATCCGCCCCGAAAGCCGCCCCGCCGTCGTCGCCGACGCCGAGGCGCTGCTCGAAGGCATGCTGAACAAGGCCGCCGTGGCCGGCCACCTGGCCGTCCCGCCCAAGGAAGCGGCGCGCAGCATCCTGGCCGCAAACGTGGGCGTCACCCTGATGCTCATCACGGAGAAGGCCCCCGAACGGAACCTGGAGCTCTCGGCCATGACCCGGGACGCCATGATCTTCGCCGTCTCCACCGATCTGGCCCGCGAGGCCGACCCGGAAGACCCCGGCAAGTCGCCGGTGGTGGTGGCCGCGATCGCCTTGAACGCGGCCCTGCAGTCCTCGCACTCGGACCAGCTCTCCAGCTCTGAACTCAAGCTCTTCCTCGAATGGCTCCACCGGATCTCCATCAGTTCCACCAGCTAGCTCGTCGAAATATCGGACACTCCTGCGGTGCAGCAGGAAAACACGGTTAGGAAATCACATGGCAACAGAGACAGTTGCGAAACCCCGTAGCAGCGTGCGGGTCGGCGTCCAGAAATTTGGCACCTTCCTCTCGGGCATGATCATGCCGAACATCGGCGCCTTCATCGCCTGGGGCATCATCACCGCCTTCTTCATCCCGGCGGGCTTTACCCCCAATACCGAACTGGCCAAGCTGGTCGGCCCCATGATCACCTACCTGCTGCCGCTGCTGATCGGCTACACCGGCGGCCGGATGGTCTACGGCGTCCGCGGCGGCGTCGTCGGCGCGGCGGCGACCATGGGCGTGATCGTCGGCACGGACATCCCGATGTTCATCGGCGCCATGATCATGGGCCCGCTCACGGCCTGGATCATGAAGAAGCTCGAGAGCCTCTGGGAGAACAAGGTCAAGCCCGGCTTCGAGATGCTGATCGACAACTTCACCGCCGGCATCGTCGCCGCCATCATGGCCATCTTCGGCATGCTGGTCATCGGCCCGGTGGTCAAGGCCTTCAGCAACGGCGCCAGCGCCGTCGTCGAATTCCTGGTCAACAACGGCCTGCTGCCCTTCACCAGCATCTTCATCGAACCCGCCAAGGTGCTGTTCCTGAACAACGCCGTCAACCACGGCATCCTCACCCCGCTGGGCACCGAACAGGCCCTCGCCCAGGGCAAGTCCATCCTGTTCCTGCTCGAGGCCAACCCCGGCCCCGGCGTCGGCATCCTGCTCGCCTACATGCTCTTCGGCAAGGGAATGGCCAAGGCCTCGGCCCCCGGCGCCGCGCTGATCCAGTTCGTCGGCGGCATCCACGAGATCTACTTCCCCTACGTGCTGATGAAGCCGATCATCATCCTCGCCGCGATCGGCGGCGGCATGACCGGCATCTTCACCCTGGTCCTCACCGGCGCCGGCCTGCGCTCGCCGGCCGCGCCGGGCAGCATCATCGCCGTCTTCGCCGCCACCCCGGCGGACAGCCTGCTGGGCGTGGGACTCTCCGTGGTGCTGGCGGCCACGGTGTCCTTCCTGATCGCGTCCGTCATCCTCAAGTCCAGCAAGGACGTCGAGGGCGACGAACTCGGCGCCGCCACCAGCCGGATGGAAGCCATGAAGGGCAAGAAGAGCTCCGTCTCCTCCGCCCTCACGGGCGCCGGTGCGGGTGCCGGCGGCGTCGCCGTGCTGGCCGGACCGGTGAAGAACATCGTCTTCGCCTGCGACGCCGGCATGGGCTCCTCCGCGATGGGCGCCTCGGTACTGCGGAATAAGATCAAGGCGGCCGGCTACCCGGACGTCAAGGTCACCAACTCCGCCATCGCGAACCTCAGCGACAGCTACGACGTCGTCATCACCCACCAGGACCTGACCGAACGGGCCAGGCCCGTCACCGCCAGCGCCGTGCACGTCTCCGTGGACAACTTCATGAACTCGCCGCGCTATGACGAGGTCGTGGAGCTGGTCCGCAGCAGCAACGCCCCGGCGGACGCCTCCGGCGCCGCTGCCGCGGGAACCGCCGCGCCTGCCGGAACCGCCACCGCGGAAACCGGGACGGCCGCACCGTCGGACATCCTGGTGGCCGACAGCGTGGTCCTGCAAGGCTCCGCCACCACCCGTGACGGCGCGATCGACGAGGCCGGCCGGCTCCTGCTGGACCGTGGCGCGGTCGATTCCGGCTACCTGGACGCCATGCACGAACGCGAGGAATCTGTCTCCACCTACATGGGCAGCTACCTCGCCATCCCGCACGGCACCAACGCCGCCAAGGACCACATCATGAAGTCCGCGGTGTCCGTGGTCCGGTACCCGGAGGGCATCGACTGGAACGGTAAAGAGGTCAAGTTCGTCGTCGGCGTCGCCGGCGTGAACAACGAGCACCTGCAGATCCTCTCCTCGATCGCGAAGGTGTTCACCAACAAGGCGCAGGTCGCACAACTGGAGGCGGCCACCACCGTCGACGAAGTGCTGGACCTGCTGGGAAAGGTCAATGACTAGTGAAGGCTGTTCATTTCGGAGCCGGGAACATCGGCCGCGGGTTTGTCGGGCTGCTGCTGCACGAGGCGGGCTATGAGGTGGTGTTCGCGGATGTCGCGGACGCGCTGATCTCCGAGCTCGCCGCGGCGGACGGCTACCGGGTGCACGAGGTGGGGGAGACCCCGGCCGTGCGCACGGTGGACAACTTCCGCGCGCTGAATTCCGGCAGCCAGGAGGACGCCGTCGTCGCGGAGATCGCGACGGCGGACGTCGTCACCACCGCCGTCGGGCCGCACATCCTCAAGTTCGTGGCGCCCGTGATCGCCAAGGGGATCGCGGCCCGCGCGGCGGGGCTGGCTCCGCTGCAGGTGATGGCGTGCGAGAACGCCATCAACGCGACGGACATCCTGAAATCCGAAATCACCGCCCAGTGGGATCCGGCCGCCGGCGACCTGGCGGCAGCCGCGGTGTTCGCCAACACGGCCGTGGACCGGATCGTGCCCAACCAGGAGGCCGGCCAGGGCCTGGACGTCACCGTCGAGACCTTCTACGAGTGGGTCATCGACCGGACACCGTTCGGGGACCACCAGCCGGTCATCCCGGGCGCCACGTTCGTCGACGACCTGGGCCCCTACATCGAGCGGAAGCTGTTCACCGTCAACACCGGGCACGCCTCCGCGGCGTACTTCGGCTTCGACGCCGGGCTGGAGAAGATCTCGGACGCCATGGCGGACCAGGACGTGGCCGCGGACGTGCGGGCCGTCCTGGACGAGACCAAGGAACTGCTGGTGGCCAAGCACGGCTTCAACCGTGACGAGCAGGAAGCCTACGTGCAGAAGATCCTGGGCCGCTTCACCAACCCGTACCTGCCGGACACCGTGAACCGGGTGGGCCGGGCACCGCTGCGCAAGCTCAGCCGGCACGAGCGCTTCATCGGACCGGCCGCCGAGCTGGCCGAGCGGGGCATCGTCCCGGAGGCGCTCCTCGGGGCGATGGCCGCCGCGCTGCGCTTCAACGACCCGGCCGATGCCGAGGCCGTGGAGCTGGGCCAGATCCTGGCGTCCTCCAGCCCGGAGGACGCCACCGCCCGGATCACCGGCCTGGAGCCGACCCATCCGTTGTTCCCCGCCGTCTGCGCCCTGGTCACGGAGGCCAAGGCCGGGCTCTGACGGCGTTCTGCTGCACCAACAAACAACGGGCCCTCCCTCACATCACGTGAGGGAGGGCCCGTCGTTTTGCTACAGGACCTGCGGGAGCGTCAGGGGCGGGCGGCGGCGGTTTCGGCGTCGGCCATGGACTTCCACTCGGCCACCCGGGCCTGGTGCAGCGGGGACCGCCGGACGACGGCGAACGCGACGCCCAGGATGGCGAACCACAGCGGGGTGACCAGCAGGGCCACCAGGGTGTCCGGCTGGGTGGTCAGCGCCCAGACCAGGAACGCGAAGAACGCGAACACCACCCACACCATCGGGATGCCGCCGGGCATCTTGAAGGTGGAGGCGTCGTGCAGCTGCGGCCGGCGCTTCCGGAAGACCAGGTAGCTGGCCAGGATGATGCTCCAGACGAACATGAAGCAGACGGCGGAGACGGTGGTGACCATGTCGAACGCGGTGCCCACGTCCTTGCCCGCGTAGAGCAGCACGACGCCGGCGAGCAGCAGCACGCAGGAGAGGAACAGGGCGTTCTGCGGGACTTTGCGGCTGGAGAGCCTGCCGAAGACCTTGGGGGCGTCGCCGTCGTTCGCCAGGCCGTAGACCATCCGGGAGGTGGAGTAGATGCCGGAGTTGGCCGAGGACATGGCGGAGGTCAGGACCACCAGGTTCACCACCGTGGCGGCCATGCCGAGGCCGGCCAGGGAGAACATCGCGATGAAGGGGCTCTGGCCGGCCTTGAAGCCGGTCCACGGGGTGACGGACATCAGGATGATCAGGGCGCCGACGTAGAACAGCATGACGCGCAGCGGGATGGCGTTGATGGCGCGGGGCAGATTGTGCTCCGGGTTCTTGGTTTCGGCCGCGGCGGTGCCCACCAGCTCGATGCCGACGAAGGCGAAGACGGCGATCTGGAAGCCCGCCACGAAGCCCATGAACTCCTTGGGGAAGAAGCCGCCGTGGCTCCACAGGTTACTGAAGGAGGCGGTGCCGGCGTTGGACTGGAAGCCGGTGAAGATCATGACCAGGCCCACCACGATCAGCGCGACGATGGCCACGATCTTGATCAGCGCGAACCAGAACTCGGTCTCGCCGAAGGCCTTGACCGTGGGCAGGTTCAGCAGCAGCAGGATGACGATCGTGGCGATGCCGGGGACCCAGAGCTGGATGCCGGGCCAGAGCTCCTCGGCGTAGCCGGCGATCGCGATCACGTCGGCGACGCCGGTGACCACCCAGCAGAACCAGTAGGTCCAGCCGGTGAAGAAGCCGGCCCACGGGCCCAGCAGGTCGCCGGCGAAGTCGCTGAAGGACTTGTAGTTCAGGTTGGAGAGCAGGAGCTGGCCCATGGCGCGCATCACGAAGAAGAGCATGAAGCCGATGATCATGTACACAAAGATCACGGACGGGCCGGCCACCGAGATGGTCTTGCCGGAGCCCATGAAGAGCCCGGTGCCGATGGCCCCGCCGATGGCGAGCAGCTGGATGTGGCGGTTGCTCAGCGAGCGGGCGAGGTGGGGCTCGGTGTCCCGGCTGGAGGCAGTTCTTTGCCCCGCGGTGGTCTGTTCGGGCATATCAACGATCCTTCGAATGGTCCGCCGAAGGGGTGACGGCGGTAACAAATCAGCCCTTCCAAAGTACAGGTTTAGCCCTGGGCGTGCGTTATGGGTCGTCCCGGCGTCATCCTTGACTCTTAGGTACCCTAACTGTTAGGCTTCCTAAGTATGAACAATGAGACCCCCGGCGAGGACCTGCTCGCCCTGGCCCAGGACTTCCGTGAGGCGTTGCGGCACAGCATCTACCTGGTGCGCCGCCTCGACGCCGACGGCGAGCTCAGCGCCGCCCAGATCAGCACGCTCAAGATGCTGCTGGAGGCGGACTCCGACGGCGGCGTCCGGGTGGGCGAGATCGCCAAGAACCAGGGCGTCAAGGTCCCCAGCGCCACGGAGCAGATCATCAAGCTCGAGCGCGCGGGCCTGGTCCTGCGGGAGGCGGACCCCGCCGATTCCCGGGCCGTCCGCGTCCGGCTCACCGCCGCGGGACACACCGCCGTCGAATCCGCGAACGCCCGCCGCAACGCCGTCATGGCGCAGATCCTCGGCGGCCTCCCGGAGGAAGACCGGCGGGCCCTCGCCGCCGCCATGCCGGTGATCGGCCGGATCAACGAATCCGTCCAGCCCTGACCCGCGGCCACCGCGCCGGCCCCGCCCGGCGCCACACAGACCACCCCGTACACCCACGACCCTAGGAGCGCCCTCCATGGACGGCCAGCTCAAGGCCCCAGCGCCGGAAGCATCATCAACCCTCGAAGCCGAAAAGGCCTCGTTCCTCAAGCAGCCGAAGGCGGTGTGGGCCACCGCCCTCGCGGCCGTCTTTGCCTTCATGGGCATCGGCCTGGTGGATCCCATCCTCCCGGCCATCGCCAAGAACCTGGAGGCCACCCCCAGCCAGGTCTCGCTGCTGTTCACCAGCTACTTCATGGTCACGGCCATCGCCATGCTCATCACGGGCTTCGTCTCCTCCCGGATCGGCGGCAAGCGCACGCTGCTGACCGGCCTGGCGATCATCGTGGTCTTCGCGTCCCTCTCCGGCTTCTCCGGATCCGTCGGTGAGCTCGTGGGCTTCCGCGCCGGCTGGGGCCTGGGCAACGCCCTCTTCGTGGCCACCGCGCTCGCCGTGATCGTCGGCGTGGCCAGCGGCGGCGCCGGCATTGCGATCATCCTCTATGAGGCCGCCCTCGGCCTGGGCATCTCGCTCGGCCCGCTGCTTGGCGCCCTGCTGGGCGGCTGGCAGTGGCGCGCCCCGTTCTTCGGCACCGCCGTGCTGATGGCCGCCGCCTTCATCGCCCTGATTGCCCTGCTGCCCAAGACGCCGCTGCCCGAACGCAAGGTCCGGCTCCGCGACCCGCTGCTGGCCCTGGGCCACAAGGGCCTGCGCACCACCGCCGCCAGCGGACTGTTCTACAACTACGGCTTCTTCACCATCCTTGCCTTCACCCCGTTCATCCTCGGGATGGACGCCTACGGCATCGGCGCGGTCTTCTTCGGCTGGGGCGTCGCCGTCGCCGTGTTCTCCGTCTTCGTGGCCCCCGCCCTGCAGCGCCGCTTTGGCGCCGTCCGGGTCCTCTCCGGCACCCTGGCCCTGCTGCTGCTGGACCTGGTGGGCCTGGGCCTGTCCGCGGGCCACTCGGTACCCGCCGTCGTCACCCTCGTGGTGGTCTCCGGCGCCCTGCTGGGCGTGAACAACACGATTTACACCGAACTGGCCATGGGCGTCTCCGACTCCCCGCGTCCGGTGGCCTCCGCCGGCTACAACTTCGTGCGCTGGATGGGCGGCGCGCTGGCGCCGTTCGCCGCCGCCCAGCTGGGCGAGCACTTCGGCCCGCAGGTGCCGTTCTTCGCGGCCGCCGTCGCCATGGCCGTGGCCATCGCGGTGGTGCTCGGCGGACGCCGGTTCCTCAGCTCGCACGAGCCGCACCTGGTCTAGCCGTCCGGTAGTAACAAAAGGTCAGGCCCATGTTTCCGCGGAAACATGGGAC
>NZ_JBFBKP010000069.1:0-21015 GCF_040702285.1 Arthrobacter sp. NPDC080086 | reverse complement strand
GTGGCCTCACGCACAGGAACGCGTGCCGTCACCCACAGGCGCCCGTGCCGCGGTGCACTACATGTAGTGCCGCCGCCCACTCAGGGCCACCAGGGACGCGCCCCGCGACACGCCGTGAATGTGCGACACGCGGGGTGGTTAATTGTGGCTAACCTGTCCACAGGGTGTGGACGGGGCCGCGAAAAAAGCCGCGATTCCGGACATTTTGAGACCCTCTGCTTGTGGATTAACGGTGGGTTAAATGACATACTTGTAATACATCATCTTGGGGTCCGCGCCGGGCTCTTGCACTACATGTAGTATCGACATACAGTTCGAGCGGAGCGGTTACAGGCCGCAAGGCGAGGCGGGTTCCGGGACGCGAAAGCAATACCGGGCAGGCCCCACCGGACCCGAACCACAGACTTCAACTAAGGGGACCAGGACATGACCGTAACGGTTTACACGAAGCCGGCCTGCGTGCAGTGCAACGCAACCTACCGCGCGCTCGACAAGAAGGGCATCGCCTACCAGAGCGTCGACATCTCCCAGGATGCCGAGGCCCTCGAGCGCCTCAAGTCCCTGGGCTACATGCAGGCCCCGGTCGTCGTGACCGACCAGGACCACTGGTCCGGCTTCCGCCCGGACAAGATCGAGGAACTGGCCCAGGCCTCCGCCGTCGCGGTCGCCTGAAAGCCTTCCCACAGCAGCACCACACCGGATGAGGTGACGACCATGGCCGCACCGGCAACCGCCGGGCCGCCGCTGGCAGCGACGACCGTGGACTCAGCCACGGATTCAAAGTCAGTGCAGACCACCGGCAGCCACCTCATCTACTTCTCCTCCACGTCGGAAAACACCCGTCGCTTCGTCCAGAAGCTCGGCGTCGACGCCGCCCGCATTCCCCTCCTGGCGAGGGAACCGGCGCTCGTGGCCACCGAGCCGTATGTCCTGGTGGTTCCCACCTACGGCGGGACCGGGGGAGAAGGATCCGTTCCGAAGCAGGTCATCCGCTTTCTGAACGACCCGAGGAACCGGCAACAGCTCCGTGGAGTGATCGGGGCGGGCAACACGAATTTCGGGGACAACTACTGCATGGCCGGCGACATCATTGCCGCCAAATGCAACGTCCCGCACCTATATCGATTCGAACTCATGGGGACGCCGGAAGACGTCGGCCGAGTACAACAAGGATTGGAAGAATTTTGGACACGACTGTCGCAGACGAAGTGACCGGGGCTCACGCCGTCGAAAAGCACACCGTGGCGGGCGAGAAGCCGGCGCTGCCGGCCGCCTACCAGGGCCTGGGCTACCACGAGCTCAACGCCATGCTGAACCTCTACGGTCCGAACGGCGAGATCCAGTTCGAAGCCGACCGCGAGGCCGCTCACCAGTACTTCCTGCAGCACGTGAACAACAACACCGTGTTCTTCCATGACCTCGAGGAAAAGCTCGACTACCTGGTGAAGAACGAGTACTACGAGCGGGAAACTCTCGACCAGTACACGATGAACTTCATCCGCGAGCTCTTCAACCGCGCCTACAAGAAGAAGTTCCGCTTCGAGACCTTCCTCGGCGCCTTCAAGTTCTACACCTCCTACACGCTGAAGACGTTCGACGGAAAGCGCTTCCTGGAGCGTTACGAGGACCGCGTCTGCATGGTGGCCCTGCACCTGGCCCGCGGCGACGAGCAGCTGGCCACCCAGATGGTCGACGAGATCATCGAGGGCCGCTTCCAGCCGGCCACTCCGACGTTCCTGAACGCCGGCAAGAAGCAGCGCGGCGAGCTGGTCTCCTGCTTCCTGCTCCGCATCGAAGACAACATGGAGTCGATCGGCCGCTCCATCAACTCCGCACTGCAACTGTCCAAGCGTGGCGGCGGCGTGGCGTTCGCCCTCACCAACATCCGCGAGGTGGGCGCCCCGATCAAGCAGATCGAGAACCAGTCCTCCGGCGTCATCCCCGTGATGAAGCTCCTCGAAGACAGCTTCTCCTACGCCAACCAGCTCGGTGCCCGCCAGGGTGCCGGTGCCGTGTACCTGCACGCGCACCACCCGGACATCTACCGCTTCCTCGACACCAAGCGCGAGAACGCGGACGAGAAGATCCGCATCAAGACCCTCTCCCTCGGCGTCGTGATCCCGGACATCACCTTCGAGCTCGCCAAGCGGGACGAGGACATGTACCTGTTCTCCCCGTACGACGTCGAAAAGGTCTACGGCATGCCGTTCTCCGACGTCTCGGTCACTGAGAAGTACTACGAGATGGTGGACGACTCCCGGATCAAGAAGACCAAGATCAAGGCGCGCGAGTTCTTCCAGACCCTCGCCGAGATCCAGTTCGAATCCGGCTACCCGTACATCATGTTCGAGGACACCGTAAACCGGGAAAACCCGATCGACGGCAAGATCATCATGTCCAACCTGTGCTCCGAGATCCTCCAGGTCTCCCAGCCCACGACGTACCACGATGACCTGTCCTACGACGCCACCGGCAAGGACATCTCCTGCAACCTGGGCTCGCTGAACATCGCGAAGACCATGGACTCGCCGGACTTCGGCCTGACCATCGAGACGGCCATCCGGTCCCTCTCCGCGGTCTCCGACATGTCCAACATCACCTCGGTGCCCTCGATTGCCCGCGGCAACGACCAGAGCCACGCGATCGGCCTCGGCCAGATGAACCTGCACGGCTACCTGGCCCGCGAGCGGGTCCACTACGGCTCCGAAGAGGGCCTGGACTTCACGAACATCTACTTCTACACGGTGCTGTTCCACGCGGTCCGCGCCTCCAACAAGCTGGCCATCCAGACCGGCCAGACCTTCGGCGGCTTCGAGAAGTCCAAGTACGCCTCCGGCGAGTTCTTCGAGAAGTACATCAACCGCGAGTGGGTCCCGGAGACGGCGAAGGTTGCCGAGCTGTTCCAGAACATCCACATCCCCACCCAGGATGACTGGCGCGAGCTGAAGGCTTCCGTCATGGAGCACGGCATCTACAACCAGAACCTGCAGGCCGTCCCGCCGACCGGCTCGATCTCCTACATCAACAACTCCACCTCCTCGATCCACCCGGTGGCGTCCAAGATCGAGATCCGCAAGGAAGGCAAGCTGGGCCGCGTGTACTACCCGGCGCCGTACCTGACGAACGACAACCTGGAGTACTACCAGGACGCGTACGAGATCGGCTACGAGAAGGTCATCGACACCTACGCCGCCGCCACGCAGCACGTGGACCAGGGCCTGTCCCTGACCCTGTTCTTCAAGGACACCGCCACCACGCGTGACATCAACAAGGCCCAGATCTACGCCTGGAAGAAGGGCATCAAGACCATCTACTACATCCGTCTCCGCCAGCTCGCGCTGGAAGGGACCGAGGTAGAGGGCTGCGTCTCCTGCATGCTCTAGCCTCCGACTGAGGCATGCGAGTACGACGGCGGGCGCCCGCCCGCCGTCGTACGCTTTAACTTAGAGAACCAACCCAACATTGAGGGGATGACATGACCGAGAAGGTCAAGCTGCTGAGCCACGTCGAGGCGATCAACTGGAACCGTATCCAGGACGACAAGGACGTGGACGTCTGGAACCGCCTGGTCAACAACTTCTGGCTGCCGGAGAAGGTGCCGCTGTCCAACGACGTCCAGTCGTGGAACACCCTGACGCCGGCCGAGCAGCAGCTCACCATGCGGGTGTTCACCGGCCTGACCCTGCTGGACACCATCCAGGGCACCGTCGGCGCCGTCTCGCTGATCCCGGACGCGGTCACCCCGCACGAGGAAGCCGTCTACACGAACATCGCGTTCATGGAGTCCGTGCACGCCAAGAGCTACTCCTCGATCTTCTCCACGCTGGCCTCCACCAAGGAGATCGACGAGGCGTTCCGCTGGTCCACCGAGAACGAGAACCTTCAGAAGAAGGCCCAGATCGTCATGGACTACTACCAGGGCGACGACCCGCTGAAGCGCAAGGTGGCCTCCACCCTGCTGGAGAGCTTCCTGTTCTACTCCGGCTTCTACCTGCCGATGTACTGGTCCTCGCGAGCCAAGCTGACGAACACGGCCGACCTGATCCGCCTGATCATCCGCGACGAGGCCGTCCACGGCTACTACATCGGCTACAAGTTCCAGAAGGGCCTGGAGAAGGTCTCCGAAGAGAAGCGCCAGGAGATCAAGGACTACACCTTCGAGCTGCTCTTCGAGCTGTACGAGAACGAGGTCCAGTACACGCATGACCTCTACGACGGCGTCGGCCTGGCCGAGGACGTCAAGAAGTTCCTTCACTACAACGCCAACAAGGCGCTGATGAACCTGGGCTACGAGGCCATGTTCCCGGCCTCCGTCACCGACGTAAACCCGGCGATCCTCTCGGCCCTGTCGCCGAACGCCGACGAGAACCACGACTTCTTCTCCGGGTCGGGCTCGTCGTACGTCATTGGCAAGGCTGTCAATACCGAGGATGAGGACTGGGACTTTTAGTCTCCACAGTCAGCATCGCATTTGAGAACGGCCCCGCACCTCCTGTGCGGGGCCGTTCTGTGTTGGCGGCGGGGTACCGGGGGATATCCGCGTCGCTTCAGCACTCGTCGATGATCTTTCCGACCACGCTGCCGACGGCGGCACCCAGGGCCGCACCACCGGCGCCACCGAAGTAGCCGCCGATCACTCTGCCCGCGCCGGCCAGGGTGCCCTGCCAGTTGCCTCCGGACTTCTTGTAGACCACGGTGGTTGATCCTCCGCCGCCGCCGTCGTCGGAGACGTAGGATCCGACGGCGCCGGAGGCGTAGGCCAGGGCGACCGGGCTGGCGTTGCCCTTCATCATGAGTTCCTCGTACGCCTTTTTGACCTCGTGGTAGGCCTTGGCGGCGTCGTGCTTGCCTCCGGTGGCCTTGTGGCCGAGCTCGCAGATGTGGGTCAGTACCGGCAGCTCTGCCTCGGTGATGAAGTTCAGCTCGTGCAGTTTGCTGAGCACGATCTTGTCGGCCTTCAGGCGGTCGCCTTTGGCCTCGGCCATGATGCGCTGCATCTCCCTGGCCGCCGCGCTTTGCATCTCGTAGACGCCAATTCCGCTGAAGGATTCGATGCTGGACATTGGAATGCCCTCCTAAGTGCTGGTTGAGGCGCAGGTCCGCGCAGTGGAATCTTGCTCCCGTCGCGGACGGAAGGGAATACCGAAACTATTCAGAAGCCGGCAGCGTCTTCGAGGCTCGGTTCACCGGAGTATCCGGGCAGGGCTGAGAGGGAATCCGGCCAAAGCGGCGGTTCCCAATCCTGCTGTTCGCTGCGGTAGCGGCGTCCGGTGGGGGAGACCCATTCCGGCGGCTCCTGAGGCGTAGCCGGCGTCGGCTGCCAAGCCGTGGTGTGTCTGAGTCGGTGGTGCTTCCGGCAGGGCTGGCCGAGGTTGCTAATCCCGGTGGTCCCGCCCTTCGCCCAGGCCAGCAGGTGATCTGCATCCGTATCGAGGGATGAGTTGTTACAACCTGGGAAGGAGCACTTGGCGTCTCGCAGCCGAAGCCATTGCCGCATTGCCTTGGGGATCCGGTAGCTGGTGCGGCCGATCTCCAGTGGCGCACCATCCCGGGGATCCACCAGCACCCGGTAGAATGAGTCCGCCCCGTCCGCCACCAGCCTCCCGGCCGTCGACGGCGGGATCGGTCCGAAGCCATCCAGCGTTGCAGGCTCATCGGTCAGCCCCAGTAGTGATAGCACCGGGACGGTGACCAGCACCTGCGCCCGCGGGACCGGCGCCCGGCTAATGGTGGACGCGGAGGCGGTCCCTTCAAGACCAGGGCCGGCGTCGCCGTCGACGTAGCCATCGGAACGGTCGGCCAGCAGCAGGGTAACGGCCACGTCTGCACGAAGCTGTGCCAGGGTCCGCGGCTCGTCCGGTCCCTGCAAAGCACGGGACGCGGAGGTGAGCCGGTCGAAGATTCCGGCCGCATCCACCGCCGGCAAATACGCATTGAGCCAGGCCATGCCGTCGCGGTCGGGATGGAACTCCACCCGCCGGTCGGCCGCGCCGCGGGTGTGCCGGGCCTCGATGCTGTCAGGATGATGCCGCTCGCGCCAGGTCCTGGCCTTTGCCCGGAACCGTCCGGGGACGAGTTCACCTGCGTAACAGCCGCGGGCCGGTGAGGAGTCGTCCGGGTCGAGGAAGTGACTCTCCAAGGCCGTGGCACCGGCGGGGGAGAGACTCGAGGCTTCGTCCACCATGATCCGAGCGTGCTGCCAGGAAACCTTGCCGGCACGCAACGCGCCCAGCGTCAGGGGCAGCGACGTCGTCAGGGACAACGCTTCGCAGATCAGTGCCGCGGCGGACCGTTCACTGACCGTCAGCACACCCGCGATTTCCGCGACCGTGCCCATCTCCCGTGCGGTGCACTCCTGGGGCGATGAGCTAATCCCGGCAACGACCTCCGCAAGCCGGACGTATTCGGCAGTCAGATGCACTTTCAGCGCGGCGGCCCGGGCTTCCAGACGCGTAACTTCCGCGAGCCCGTCCAGACAGGCGTCGGCGAGCAAAAGGGCTGGATCGGCGTCGGGCCCAAGTGCAGGGCCGGTCATAGGGCAGGAGAGCAGCTGCTCGAGCGCGGCGGCGGACTGCGTCAGGGCCGCTACCGCCGCCCTGATGCCTGCACTGGCGCCAGACTCGAAAGCCTCTCCGCTCTCCATGACTCAACACTAGGGCGAAGCACCGACATTTAAACCCGGACGCAGGCCCATCCGTGTCCGGGACCGGCGAGAGATAGCACGCCGGCGCGTAAGATAAGGGACTGCCAACCAGCTCCAAGCCTCCCTCAGAACGCGTAGCGGATACGACAATAGGGCGCGATGTCTGCAATGAGCTGCGTCAGTTGCCGCACGTAGCCAGCCTTGGTTCCAGACCGGTAGCGGACGTTCGTGAATCCGTTCGACGAGACCTTTGACTCCTGCAGGTCCGGGCGCCAGAGTGCCTTCTCAGCCTGCGGGTGCCAGCCCAGATTTACCTCGTGGAGCCCCTCGTTGTGCGTCAGAAAGATGACCTCCGCCGCGAGTTGGGCCTTCGCGGCGTCAGTCAGGGTGGCGTCGAGTTGACGCAGCAGTTCCTCCCAATCGTGCAGCCAGGTGTCCGTGATGATGACGGGGGAGAAGTTCACGTGCACCTCGTAGCCGGCTTCAACGAAGTCGTTGATGGCGGCCATTCGTTCAGCCATCGGCGAGGTCCGGACGTCGACGGACTTGGCCAGGGCCGCGGGCATCAGGGAGAAGCGGATCCTGGTGTGGCCGCCGTGGTCCCACGCGAGCATCGCCGGGTTCACATATTTGGTGGCAAACGAAAGCTTCGCGGTGGGCAGGTCGCGGAAGAGCATGACCAGGTCTTCCACGTTGTCGCTGATCAGGGCGTCGACGGAGCAGTCGCTGTTCTCGCCGATGTCGTAAACCCAGAGCTCCGGATCGCACTGGTTGGGCTCCAGCTTGATGCCCTGGCGCGTGGCGTGCCGCTCCAGCGTCCGGGCGATGTCGTCGATGTTCGCGAACACGGTGACCGGGTTGCTGTACCCCTTGTGCCGGGGCACGTAGCAGTAGGCGCATGCCATGGCGCAGCCGTTCGCCGTCGAGGGTGCAATGAAGTCCGCCGACCGGCCGTTGGGTTTGACGGTCAGCGCTTTTTTGACGCCGAGGACCAGTGCCTCCGTCTTGATCCTGGACCAGCGGGGCACGTTCGTTTCATCCCCGTGGACCTCGGGGATGTTCCAGTGGCTATCGATAAGGACGACGTCGGCGTCCGGCCATCGTGCGACGATCTCCCTGCCCCGGGGAAGCTCAAGCGCCGCAGGCTGGGCATAGATCCGCCGGATTTGTAGCAGGCGATTGAACTCCACGATTCCGTTCCCCTGCGGGCCCGAAGGGACTACTCGTCGGCGGCGGCGAGCTGGCCGCAGGCGCCGTCGATCTCCTTGCCGCGGGTGTCACGGAGGGTGCAGGGGACCCCGGCGGCGCGCAGCCGGGCGATGAACTCCTGGGCCACCGGCTTCTCCGAGGCGGTCCAGATGGAACCCGGCGTCGGGTTCAGTGGGATCGGGTTGACGTGCACCCAGCCGCGGCCGCGCTGGTTCAGCTTCTTGGCCAGCAGGTCGGCGCGCCACGGGTGGTCGTTCATGTCCTTGATCAGCGCGTATTCGATGCTGACGCGCCGGCCGGTCTTCCGGTAGTACTCGTACGCGGCGTCGATGGCCTCGTCGACCTTCCAGCGGTTGTTCACCGGGATCAGCTCGTCGCGGAGCTCGTCGTCGGGCGCGTGCAGTGACAGTGCGAAGGTGACCGGAATTTCCTCGTCGGCCAGCTTGCGGATGGCCGGGACCAGGCCCACGGTGGAGACGGTGATGTTGCGGGCCGACATCCCCAGTCCCTCGGGGGACGGGTCCACGAAGCGGTGCAGCGCCGCCATGACACGCTTGTAGTTGGCCAGCGGTTCACCCATGCCCATGAAGACAATGTTGGTGACGCGCTCGTCGTCGTGCTCCTTGGGGCCCAGCTCGCCCGCCGCGATGGCACGGTTGGCGGCGACCACCTGGTCCACGATCTCCGCGGTGGACATGTTGCGGGTCAGCCCCGCCTGGCCGGTGGCGCAGAACGGGCAGTTCATGCCGCAGCCGGCCTGCGAGGACACGCAGAGTGTGATCCGGCCGGGGTAGCGCATCAGCACGGACTCGACCAGGGCGCCGTCGAACAGCCGCCAGAGGAACTTGATGGTGTCCCCGTTGTCCGTGCGGAGGCGGCGGACCTCGGTCAGCAGCGGCGGGAACATCTCGGCCACGAGCTCCTCGCGCCCGGCCTTGGGCAGGTCGCTCATCGCCGCCGGATCCGTGGTCCAGTGCTGGAAGTAGTGCGTGGAGAGCTGCTTCGCGCGGAACGCGGGAACACCCATCTCCTTGAGCTTCGCGGCGCGCTCCTCCAGCGTGAGGTCAGCGAGGTGCGCCGGCGGCTGCTTCACCCGCGGCGAAGCGAACTGGAGGACCGGCCGGCCCTCCGAGGTGCGCGCCTGCTCCCAGCCTTCCGCCGTCGGGCGGACCTGCGGGCGTGCGCTGCCGACGGCGTCGCCGCCCTTCGCGCGGGTAAGGTCGGGGGCGTCGGAGGGAGAAGTTGAGGAAGTCATCCTTTCCATTGTCCCACGCCGGCCTACCACACGCTAAGCGCGGGGAAGCCCTGCGCCCGGGCGCGGCACCGGCGCGCCGCACCCAGGTGCCGCGCCCGCTGCTGCATCCGGCGTCCGGCCGCTGGCGTCCGGCACCGGCCGTCCGGCACCCGGCGTCCGGCGTCCGGCGGCCAGTGCACCGGGTACGGTCCCTAGTAGCCCGCGACCTCGTGCGGGACGTACGGGCTCTCCAGCTCCGCCATCTCCTCCGGCGTCAGCGTCAGCTCCAGCGAGGCGAGGGCGTCCTCCAGGTGCTGGGCCTTGCTGGCGCCCACGATCGGGGCGCTGACCACGCTGTTGGCGCGTACCCACGCCAGGGCAACCTGGGCGCGGGGCACGCCGCGGCGCTCGGCGATGGTGCGCACGGCGTCGGCAACGGCCCGGTCGCTGCTCTCGGCGCTGTAGAGGGTCTTGCCGAACTCATCCTTTTCCGAGCGGTTGGTCTTCTCGTCCCAGTCCCGGGTGAGCTTGCCGCGGGCCAGCGGGCTCCAGGGCAGCACCCCGATCTTCTGGTCGGCGCAGAGCGGGAACATCTCGCGTTCCTCCTCGCGGTAGACCAGGTTGTAGTGGTCCTGCATGGTGACGAACCGGGTCCAGCCGTTGAGCTGCTGCAGGTAGAGCGCCTTGCTGAACTGCCAGGCCGCCATCGAGGACGCGCCGATGTAGCGCACCTTGCCGGCCTTGACGACGTCGTGCAGCGCCTCGAGCGTCTCCTCGATCGGCGTCGAAGGGTCCCAGCGGTGGATCTGGTAAAGGTCGATGTAGTCGGTGCCCAGCCGGGTGAGGCTGGCGTCCAGTTCCGCGAAGATGGCCTTGCGAGAGAGTCCGCGCCCGTTGGGGCCGGGGCGCATGACGCCGTGGACCTTCGTGGCGATGACGGTGTCCTCGCGGCGGGTGAACTCGGCAAGGGCGCGGCCCACGATCTCCTCGCTGGAGCCGTTGGAGTAGACGTTCGCCGTGTCGAAGAAGTTGATTCCCGCGTCCACGGCCTGCCGGATCAGTGGACGGCTCTCCTCCTCGGGCAGGGTCCACGGGTGCGGTCCCCGCTCGGGGTCCCCGTACGTCATGCAGCCCAGGGCCAGCGGTGAGATGTCCATGCCGGTGTTGCCGAGTTTGATGTAATCCACGTCTGCCTTCCGTCGCAAATCCCACGGCCGCCGGTGCGGCCTTCGCCCCACGTTAGGCGACGAGTCTGGCAAATTGCGAGGAACGCAC
Source organism: Arthrobacter sp. NPDC080086 (assembly GCF_040702285.1). Classification (NCBI taxonomy): domain Bacteria; kingdom Bacillati; phylum Actinomycetota; class Actinomycetes; order Micrococcales; family Micrococcaceae; genus Arthrobacter; species Arthrobacter sp. NPDC080086. The sequence continues at coordinate 10,654 of NZ_JBFBKP010000069.1, read as the reverse complement.
AGTCAGTGGGAGGAGAGGATTGCGACGACGGCGTCCGCGACGGCGCCGGGCTGGCTAAGGAACGGGGAGTGGCCCGAATCCAGGGCCTCGTACGTGGTGCACCGGCGGGCCATCCGCAACTGGAGCGTGGGGTCGAGGGCCTTGTCCTGCCGGCAGACGATGTACGTGCTCGGCGTCGTCAGCCAGGCGGTCCGTGCCGGGACACCGCGGCCGTGCCCCGAACGCTGGGGAACGAGCAGGGACGTGGCCCTGGCTCGGTCTTCGGGACTGCAGTCGGCATAAAGGAGGTCTCCGGCTAACTCCGGCCGCAGGCGTGAGGTCCCGTCGTCGTGGTGCTCGACGATGCTGTTGATGAGGGCCGCCCGTCCGCCGAGGGAGGCGCCGCTCTCTCCCGCCGCCGGGACGAAGGCCGCGACGTAGAGGAGGTGGCTGATCCGCTCAAGCCCGGTGATGACGGACCCGCCATAGGAGTGCCCCAGGACCAGCGGCGGGGATGCGCAGGAATCGACGACGGATTGGACGGCGTCCGTGTCGGCGGCGAGCGAGCCGCGATGAAGGTGGGGCGCATGGACCGTCAGGCCCCGCGAACGCAGTTCCTCGACGAGCTTGGCGAAGTGCCGGGGTTGGTGCCACAGGCCGTGAACCAGGACCACCTCGGCACGTGCCGGCACCGGCCCTACACTCCCTTGAGCAGGGCGAAGTAGCCGGGAACCTGCTGGGGGAGCCCCTCCGGCTTCATCGGAACGACTTCGATGTTGATCGGCCCCTCGGAACGCAGCTCCCACTCAGAGGCCGGGAAGGCCCGCTGCCGTTCCTTCCCGCCGAACCGTCCCGGCCGGGGGAGGTGCTGCAGGGCCCGCTCCAATTGCCGGGGGACGTGGTGGTGGCTGGCGCCGAGCGCGGTGAGGTAGTCCAGGCTCGATCCGGGGAAGTTGGTTTCGGCGAGGAACACCTGGCCCTGGCCGGCCACCAGCGTGCGAAGGTTCGCGGCCAGTGCGGCCTGGTGCGCGGGATCCAACACGTGGAAGACGCCCCGGACAAACACGTTCGCCGGACCGAGCCGGTCCAGGAGCTGCGCTCCGGCACCCTCGCCGGTGGCGTCGACGGCCAGGAAGTCGGCGTTGGGGATGTTCCGGGCCTCGTGGGCCGCGCGGGCGACGGCCCCGGGGGAGACGTCGATGCCGAGGACCTGCGGGAAGAGCCCGGCCAGCCAGCGGGTGTGCGTGCCGTTGCCGCAGCCGACGTCGATGACGGGCAGGGCCGGATCGAAGGCGTCCAGCAGGACGCTGGCATACTGGGCGTGTTCCGCAGCGGAATCCGAATCCCAGAGGACATCGCCGTCGCTGCCGGTCGCGCGGACGCCGGTCCAATACCGGTCCCACGCCGTGTGCGGGTCCCGCGGGGCCTTGGAGGTCAGGCGCACCACCGTCGGGACAAGGAGCAGCTGCTGCCAGAGCTTGGACATCCGCTTACTCTACCGGGGCTGGACCGCGCCGCGGAGCCGTTCGAGCACCTGCGCGGCGTCGACCGGGCGCCCGTACAGGTAGCCCTGGCCGTACTGGCAGCCCATGGCCTGCAGCCGGGACGCCTGGCCCTCGGTTTCGATGCCTTCGACGATGGCGTTCAGCTCGGCGGCCGCGATTAGCTGCAGCACGGCGGCGACAAACTTGTGCTGCCGGGGGTCCGATTCGAGGTTGCGGATCAGGGACTGGTCCACCTTGACGGTGTCCGCCGGGAGGGACCGCAGGTAGCTGATCGATGAGTAGCCGGTTCCGAAATCATCGATCTGAAGCCCGACGCCGAGGTCCCGCAGCCGGTGCAGGATTTGCTCCTCACCGGCGCCGCGGGACATGAGGACGGTCTCGGTGATCTCGAGGACCAGGCGGCGGGGCTCCACGCCGTGGCGTGCCAGGGTTTCCCGGACGTCGTCGACCAGGTCGTTGCGCAGGAGTTCCGCGGCGGAGAGGTTCACATGGAGTCCGAAGTTGGCCAGATCCGGGGCCTCGGCCTTCCAACGGCCCAGCTGGGCGATGCCTTCCTGGAGCACCCATCGGCCCAGTTCCAGGATCAGCCCGGTCTCCTCGGCGATGCCAATGAACAGGTCCGGCATGATGGTGCCGTGGACGGGGTGGTGCCACCGGACCAGGGCCTCGACGCCGGCGATCCTCCCCGTGGCGAGCTCCACCACCGGCTGGTACAGCAGGGCGAGTTCCCCACCGGCGGCGGCGCTGCGCAGCTCGGAGGTGATCCGCGACCGTTCCAGGACGGCGTCGAGCATGTCCGGATGGAAACGGCGGACCTTATTCCGGCCCTCGGACTTGGCCTGGTACATGGCGATGTCCGCGTCGCGGATGAGGTCCTCGGGCGAGTAGCCGGCGCGTTGGATGCAGACGCCGATGCTGGCCGTGGTCCAGACGGTCTCGGAGCCGATCTTCACGCTTTCCTGCAGCGCGTCGCGGGCGCGCTGGGCGATGGCGAGGGTCTCTTCCTCCGTGGCGCCGTCGATGAGGACGGCGAACTCGTCGCCGCCGAGGCGCGCTACGGTGTCCTCGGCCCGGACCACCGAGAGCAGGCGCCGGGAGACCTCCACCAGCACCGCGTCGCCGGCACTGTGGCCGAGGGTGTCATTGATGGCTTTGAAGGAGTCGAGGTCCAGCACCAGCACGGCGGGGACCCTGGCGGCGTCGGAGGTGGCCGCGATGGCGTCGCGGATCCGTTCGCTGAGCAGGTGCCGGTTGGCCAGGCCGGTCAGGGCATCCGTCTTGGCCATAAGTTCCAGTTCCACCTGGGTCCGGCGCAGCATGGCCGTCCGGGCGGCCACGCGCTCCTCAAGTTCTGCGTGGATGTGGCCGAGTTCCTCCGCCAGCAGGTTGATGCCGGTGATCACCGCATCGATCTCGTCACCGTTCTCGGAGGCAACGAGCCGTGCCTCGAGGTCGCCGGCGGCCAGGCGGACAATTCCTTCGACGAGTTCCTGCAGCCGTGGATCGGCGGTCTCCCCGTCAGGGCTCACGCCGTGGGACCAGCTTGTCCGGTAGTGAGCCACGCCAGGGCGTCGTCACGGGAGGTAAAGAACCGGGTGGGACACGGCGGGATGTGCACGCCGAGGAAGAAGTTCGCCAGGACACGGTCCACGGGCGACCGGCCCAGCAGCGCGATGCGCGAGGCGCTGCAGGGGATGGACCAGATGGCCCGAGCCTCCCGGCTCACCGACGCGACCGAGGCCATGTCCACGAGCATGGGATGGGGCTGGTCCTGGCAGACGTCGTTCACGGTGGCCATCGCGGCACGGGCGTCCTCGACCTGGATGTCCACCTTGGGCAGCCAGCGCAGGTGCACGAAACCGCCGTCGTCGAGCTCAACGCTGCCCTTGCCGCCGTCGACAATAACCGGTGCCATGTCCCCTTACCTTCCAACAGCGATGCCGAAATGTTCGGCAACTCCCTAAAGGTACCCCGGGGCGGGCCGCCGCCCGGCAAAACACGCAAATATTCGCCTCCGGCAGCGCTAGGCGGGAGCGCCCAGGGCCCGCCGTGCGGCAGCAATCGTCCGCACCGCCCGCGCCCGGGCTTCGGGCCAGGCTTCCGCGGGGAGGACGAGGACGGCCATGTCCCGCCAGCCGGAGTCCGTGGCGGGCGACGGGACCCTGCGGAAGCCCTCGACGGCGAACCCCAGGGTGGTCAGCGACTTCAGCGAGCGGACGTTGCGAGGGTCCACATCGCACTCGATCCCGTCGGCTCCGGCCGCGAACAGCCAATCGAAGACGGCGACCTTCGCCTCGTGGTTGGCGCCCGTGCCCCACAGCGCCGGGTCGATCACGGTGCGGCCCACCCTGACCCTGCCGTCCGAGACGCCGGTGATGCCGGTGGTGCCGGCGAACAGCGGCGATCCGGGCATCCTGTGGTGGTGGATGGCGAAGACCGCCAGTCCGTCGTAGCGCCGGTGGATGAATTCGATGAGTTGGCCGTAGGTGGCAGGCCGGGGGCCGCCGTCGCCGTAGCCCTGCGACCACACCGAGTCGTGCGTCAGCAGGCGGGCCAGGGGGTCGACGTCGGCGGCGGCGAAGGGCGAGAGTGCAAACCGGCCGTAGTGGGTCACCAGAACGGGCAGCCGGCGGGGGAGACGCACCATGGTGACCTTTCCTCAACAACGCCCCGGGGATGCGGGGTTGGAGGAAACTGTGCGGCAGGAAGATGAATGCCGGGTGACGCCGTCCGGAACGGCAGTGGATTCATTGACGGCGAATATCCGCTGGCTCACAATGACAGCATGAGCGACGCTGAGCAGGAATCGACCATCAGCCAGGTTACCGAGCGCCTCGCGGCACGCTTTCCCGAGGCTCCCCGGCACCGCATCGAGAGCATCGTGGGGGAGGAATACCACTCCCTGGACACGGGCCGGATCAGGATCTACGTCCCTACCCTGGTGGAAAACAGCGCCCGTTCCCGGCTGCACCGCGAGGCGGGCCGGCCGGACGACGGCGAGTAGCCGCCCCGATCCTTGGTTCCGCTGTCGGCGCCCGAAAGCCGCCGCTTAGTGAGTCCGGACGTGGGGAAACGGAAAAAGCCGTGTCGGCGCCCCCCAAAAAACTTGTGCGCCGACACAGCTACCGCAAAAGTGCGGTTCCTAATGGATATGTCACAACCTTAGGGCACGGCAGTCCCGTAAACAAGACGGGCGTCCGGTTTTTGTCTAACCCGTTACCGGGGCGGGTTCCAGGACAGCCTGGGGAATGAGCGCGGACAGCTTCTTGGCCTGTTCCAGCAGGTCTTCATGTAGGATTCCGGGCAGCATGATGTCCCACATCTGCTCGATGCGCTGCATGACATCCTGGCGTTCGGTCAGGACACAGGAGACCATCTGCACGCCGGTGAAAGAGGCCACCAGGTAATGAGCGAAAGCTTCCGCGTCGACGGAGGCCCGCAGCTGATGCGCGGCCCGGGCCTGGGCGGCCAGCTCCTCAATGGTGGCGATCCAGTCCACGTAGGGCTCCCGGACCGGTGGCCCGAACGATGTGGCCTCGAACGTCAGGCGCGTCCCGGCGCGGACCACGGGTTCCTCAAGCAATTGGCGCCCGAACGTGGCGCAGATCAGAATCATCGACTCGAGGGGTGGCAGGCCTTTGGCCAGGACCCGCTGGCCCTCGGCCTCCGCCAAGCGGTGCTGTTCGGCTATGACCGCCCGGGCGAGGGCTTCCTTGGAGGGATAGTGGAAGTACATGGCGCCCTTGGTCACCTGGGCCCGCTCCGCCACCTGGGTCAGGCTGGTGCTGCCGTAGCCCTGTTCCTCGAAAACCGCTGCGGCACCGGCGATGACCGCCGCTCGGGTAGCTTTTGCGCGATCCTGAAGGACCATCTATCAACCTCAGACTGGTGGACGTGCACTGCGCGCCGGACGCCGCAGGGCGCGCCGCCGGTCCCCGCGGTTTCCGCGGACCCCTCGATCGTAACAAGGCGGGGCGAACGACGGCGCACGGCGCACCACCAGCTGCCATGCGCCGGGAGCCCATTCTTCGTTCAGGGGACGCCCAGCGCGGGGGGCCTGCTGAGGCGGCGCGTCAGGGTGCTTCGAGGACGAAGAAGATGAACGACAGGAACGCGGAGCGTTCGCCGGCGGCGATGCGGCGTGGAAGCAGCTCCGAGGGTGTGGTCGGCGAGGGGGCCGGTTCGGCGACCCGGACCACTCGGTAGCCGGCCGCGGAGAACGCATCAAACATGGCGTGCAGCGGCCGGTGCCAGAAGGTGAGCACTGCGGGCTCGCCGTCGAACTCGAATTCCTCGGAGTACTCCCGGGTCACGAAGTAGTCCTCGCCGGGATAGTTGACGACGCTGACCGTCGGATGGTTCACCGACAGCATCAGGCGGCCGCCCGGGACCAGGATGCGGCGAAGCTCGGCCAGGGGTGCCGACCAGTCCTTAAGGTAGTGAAGGGCCAGCGAGCAGACGACGTCGTCGAAGGTGTTGTCCGGGAACGGCAGTACTTCGGCTAGGTCAGCGACGTGGAGGTCCGCGTCCGGTCCCAGGCGCCGCCGCGCGAGGTCGATCATGGCCGGGCTGACATCGATCCCGGTCACCGAGGCGCCCCTGGTCAGCAGCGCCTCCGCCAGCGGGCCGGCCCCGCAGCCGGCATCCAGGATCCGCTTGCCCTGGACGTCGCCGGCTAGGTCCAGCATCGCGGGCCGCTCGTAGTGCGCGTTGAGGAGACTGGACTCGTTCTCCGCGGCGTACCTCGCCGCAAAGCCGTCGTAGAGTGCTGCCTTCATGGATCCTCGCCTTCGTGGATGTCACTGCTGCTTCGGACGGTCCGGCCGATCCTAGCAAAGGGCCCGGGTTAGAGTGCAGCCATGATTGTGTGGATCAACGGAACCCACGGGGCGGGCAAGACGACGACGAGTGCCCTGGTGCAGGAGCTCTTGCCGAATTCCCGGGTCTTCGACGCGGAGAAAGTGGGGGAGGTCCTCATGGACGTCACCCCGGCGCTGCCGGATATGGGGAACTTTCAGCATTGGGATCCCTGGCGGCCGCTGGTGGTGGAGACGGCCCGCCGGCTCCTCGAGTACACCGGCGGCACGCTGGTCATTCCGATGACGGTGCTCGTAGAGAGCTACTGGCGGGAAATCAGCGCCGGACTGGACGGCTAATGGCATCCCGGTTCAGCACTTCGTCCTGCATGCGGACGAACAGACGCTCCGGGACCGAATCCAGAAGGATGAGGTCCTTGGCCCGTCGTCGTTCCGCTTCGCCTACGTCGAGCCGTATGCCGAGGCCGCCGAGGCTTGGCTGCATAAGGAGGCCGAGGTCATTGATACGACCCGGATTTCACCGGAACTGGCAGCCCGCCGGATCGCAGAGCGGGTGCTCCGCCGGGACACACACGCAACGGTCGGGTCCTGACCCGTGGCCGCCTCCCTGATTCTGATCAACGGGCTGCCCGGATCCGGTAAGACCACCCTCAGCCGACAGCTCGGCGATATCCTGCAGCTCCCCGTCATCTCCAAGGACGTACTCAAGGAGACGCTCGCGGACACCGCCGGCGGCTGCGTTTCCGGCGGCCGGCTGGGGCAGATCGCGTCCGACACCATGTGGCAACTGGCGGCGGCGGTGCCGGGCGCCGCCGTCGTCGAATCCTGGTGGTACCGGCCCCGCGACCTGGAGCACGCGAGGCGAGGGGCCGCCCTGTCCGGCGCCCCCGCCATTACGGAGATTTGGTGCGACGTCCGCGCGGAGACCGCCCGGGCGCGCTATGAACGGCGGGTGCGCCACCCCATCCACGCCATGGACCCGGCGACCGTCGACGCGACCTGGGCGGAGTGGTCGGAGCACGGCGCCCCGCTGGAGCTGGGGGCGACCCTCCGGGTTGACACGGAAACCGCCGTGGATCTGGCCGGCCTTGCGGACCTGATCCGGGCCGCCGTGGAGCGGCCCGGATCGGTCGGTGCGGGCTAACCCGCGGGTGCCACGACGACGGCGGGCGAACCCTGGTTCACCGGGTTGGCGGACGACGACGGCGCCACCACCCCGAAGTCGTAGCCCTCGGCGCGCAGGGCGTCGATGGTGGACGACAGGTAGGTCCACTGCGACGCCGGGCAGTTCAGGACGTCTTCGGCATCGTGGAGCAGGATAATCGCTCCCGGGGCGGCCTCTGCCATGACGTAGTTCTGTACGCCCGTGGCACCGGGGCACTCGAAGTCGCCGGGATTACCGACGTCCCAGTGCCAGAGGACCCCGCCGCTCATGCCGAGCGTCTTGAGGTAGCCGGCCGCATAGGTGGTGCTGTTGCCGAACGGGAAGCGCAGCAGTTTCGGGGTGGATCCGGTAACGGCCGAGATGGCGTCGTTGGTGCTGTCGATCTGGTCCTTCTGCTGGGCGTTGCTCAGCTCCGGGAAATTGGGGTGGTTCCAGGAGTGATTGCCGATCACGTGCCCCTCGGCCTTGATCCGTCGGACCAGGTCCGGGTACTGCTGGGCGTTCACGCCCTGAAGGAAGAAGGTCGCCTTCACGCCCTTCTGCTTCAGGACGTCGAGGACGAAGGCCGTTCGCTGCGGTGAGGGCCCGTCGTCGAAGGTCAGGCCGATCAGGGGCTTGTCCTCCGCCCGGGCGACCGCCGCGGGGCCGCCCAGGAGCGCCGCCACCACCAGACCCGCGGTGACCAGCGCCTTGATGAGAATGCTCTTTCTTGTGGTGTTTCGGGTGGTTTGCATGGTGCATCGATCCCTTCCCAAGGTTGTCTAAACCCTTGTTAACCGAGCACCCTACGGCCGCCTCCGTGGGCTGTAAACACGTAATTTCCAAGCAGCGCCGGGGAAAAAACAGGTACCGCGCCAGCCGTCCTCACCAGCCTCCGCGGGTAGGCGTGTGCCCCTGCCGCGCATCGTCGGGCATGGTCATCTCGGCCCGCAGCCCGAGCAGCCGGATGGGCCGCCCGGGGTCGATTTCCGCGGCGATGGCCAGGGTGCGGGCCAGGATGTCCGCGCCGTCCGAGGTTTGCGGAATCTTGCGGGCCAGGGTTTTGGTGGTGAACGGCGCGTAGCGGACCTTCAGGGTGAGTCCGACGACGGGCCGGCCCTCGGCGGCGACGTCGCCCAGGACCTGGGCCACCAGCTCCCGCAGGGCGGATTCGACCTGGCCGGGGCTGGTGAGGTCCTGCTGGAAGGTTGTCTCCCGGCTGTGCCCCCTCACCACCCACGGGGTGCTGTCCACGGTGGCGGAACCGTCACCACGGCCAAGCTCCGCATACCAGGGGCCCATCTTTGGCCCGAACTCCGGGACCAGGGCGGCCGGGTCCGCCGCGGCCAGTTCGGACACGGTGGTGATGCCCAGCGCGGCGAGCCGGGCGGAGACCTTGGCGCCGATGCCCCACAGCTCCCGGGTGGGCCTGGCGCCCATGACCTCCAGCCAGTTCTCAGCGGTGAGCCGGAAGATGCCCGCCGGTTTGCCGAAGCCGGTGGCCACCTTGGCCCGGACCAGCGTGTCGCCGATGCCCACGCTGCAGTGCAGCCGGGTCTCCTCCAGCACCGCGGCCTGGATGGCCCGGGCGTAGGCCTCCGGGTCCGCCGTCGTGATGCCGACGAATGCTTCGTCCCAGCCGAGTACCTGGACGGTGGCGCCGGGCTGGTCCCGCAGCACCGCCATCACCGTCTCGGAGGCCGCGAGGTAGGCGTCCCGGTCGACGGGGAGGATGACGACGCCGGGCACCTTGCGGGCGGCGACCCGCAGCGGCATCCCGGAGCCGATGCCATAGGCCCGGGCCTCGTAGGACGCCGTGGAGACCACCGCGCGCTCGGCGGGATCGCCGCGGCCGCCGACGATCACCGGCCTGCCGGCAAGCTCGGGCCGCCGCAGGACTTCGACGGCGGCGATGAATTGGTCCAGGTCGACGTGCAGCACCCAGGGGTTTCCGGTCACGCGACCAGTCTGCCGCAAAGCAGTTTAAACAACACTTGAAACTTCAACTAAAACCTCATAAACTGGAGGTATGACATCGACAGCTGACCGCGCACCCGTCCTCTTCCTCAGCCACGGCGCTCCGCCGCTCGCGGATGACGCCACCTGGACCCGGGAACTCAGCGACTGGTCCGGCACCTTCGCCAAGCCCAAGGACGTCCTGATGATTTCCGCTCATTGGGAGAACGCTCCGGTCACGCTCAGCGCCACCACCCGCAGCCCGGGCCTTGTCTACGACTTCGGCGGCTTCGCCCGGAAGTACTACGAGGTCACCTACGACGCGCCGCAGGCCCCGGAGCTGGCCGCCGAGGTGGCCAGGCTGGTGGCGGACCACGGCCACCACGTGGAGCGGGACGAGAGCCGCGGCCTGGACCACGGCGCGTATGTGCCGCTGAAGGAGATGTTCCCCCAGGCTGACGTCCCGGTAGTGCAGATGTCCATGCCCACCCTGGACCCGGAAGGCCTGTTCACCCTGGGCCGGTCCCTGGCCCCGCTGCGCGACCGTGGCACCCTGATTGTCGGATCCGGGTTCACCACCCACAACCTGCGCTGGTTCAACCCCGCGGGCGGCCCCGACAGCACGCCGCCCTCGGTCTCCCGCGAATTCGACCACTGGGCCGAGGAAGCCATGGCCCGCGGCGACGTCGACTCCATCCTGGACTTCCTGCACAAGGCGCCGGCGGCCCGCGAGGCGCACCCGCGCAGCGAGCACTGGGCACCGCTGTACGTGGCGCTCGGTGCCGCCTACGAATCCGGTGACCTCAACGCGAAGACGGCGATCGACGGCTTCTGGTTCGGACTGTCGAAGCGGTCCTGGACCCTGACCTAGGCCGGGTCCGGCAGTAGTTCGGCCCCTGCCTGCGTGGCGGGGGACTGGGTTGCGGGGCTGGTGCGCCGGCCGAGGAAGTCCTCAACCACGGCGGCGAACTCGTCCGGGCGCTCGATCTGGGGCATGTGGCCGGTGTTGGCGAAGACGTGCGACTCCGCCCCCGGGAGGGCCGCGAGCGCTGCCTCGAGGTGGTTGAAGGGCAGGATGTGGTCGTGGTCGCCCCAGACCACGAGTGCCGGAACATCCCTGTGCGCCAGGGCGGCGAGCAGCTCGCTCCGCCACTCCGCGCGGACGCCGGTGATGGTCCCGAGGTCGCGGGCAACATCCAGCAGCGTCTTCCGGTGCGAGGCGCGCCGGGACAGGGCCAGGGCGTGCGCCACCC
>NZ_JBFBKP010000068.1:0-21976 GCF_040702285.1 Arthrobacter sp. NPDC080086 | reverse complement strand
AATCTCTCGCGGCCCGGGCCGCCCGCCAGGCCCGCCTCACGGCCGCCCGGCAGCGGCGGGAGCTGGCCGAGGCGGCTGCCCCGGACTTGCGCACCGCCGAAGAGCGGCTTGCCCGGCACCGTAAGGCGGAAGTCCTGGGCGGACACCTCGACACCCTCGACGGCGCCACCGCCGCCGAGGACCGTGCCGGGGAAGCTGCCCAGGCTGCGGCCACCGTCCTGCACGCCGCAGCTGCCACCGATCCCGAACTGGCGGCGCTGCCCGACCTGGCCCCGCACCAGGGCGGGCCCGACCCCGCCGCGCTCCGCTCCGGCGTCACCCGACTGCGCAGCCTCCGGGCCGTCCTGGCCGAACGGATGCCGGACGAAGAACGGCTCGCCGCCCTGCGCACGCGCTCCGCGGGCCTGCACCGGGACGTCGAACGGCTCACCGACACCGGCACGGCCACCGCGGCGCGGCTGGAAGCGCTCCGGGCGGACGCCCTCGGGCTCCGGCATGCCCTGGCCCCGCTCGAAGAGGCGGCGGCCGACCTCCAGCTTCGGGTCAAGGAAGCCGACGCGGCCGACGAACTCGTGGCCGTCGTGAAGCGGCACGCCGCGGCCGCGGAGGACTGCGACAGGCTGGCCGAGCGGCGCCGCGTGGCCCGCGACACCCACCAGGACCGCCGCCAGGCCTGGCTGGACCTCCGCGAGGAGCGCCTGGCCAACGCCGCCGCCGAACTGGCCGCACAGCTGCACCCGGGGGAGCCCTGCGCTGTCTGCGGCAGCCCCGACCACCCCGCGCCGGCACCGCTGGCGGCCTCCGCGCTGACCATAGCCGACGCCGAGCAGGCAGCCCAGGCCGCCGCCGAGGCGGCCGAAGCGGTGCTCGAGGACCTCGACCGCGAACTCGCCGACGCCCGCCAACACCTGGCCGTCCTCGCCGCCCAGGGCGGGGACGCGGCCCTCGAGGACGCGCTGAGCGATGCCGGGCGCGCCCGGGAACGGGCCGCGGAGGCCACGAAGGCTGCCGCAGACCTCGAAGCCGCCCGGAACCGCTGCGAGGGGCTGGACGAGGAGATCTCCGCCCTCGAGGACGCGGGGGAGGATTCCGCCGCCGAGCTGGCCCGGACCCGTGCCGCCGTGGTCGAGGTGGACACCCAGGCCGCCGAGCTCGACGCCACCCTGCTGGGCCTCCGAAGCGGGCACCCCGGACTGGCCGGCCGCATCGCCGCCGTGGACTCGGCCGTTGCCCTCCTCGAAGACGCCGACGCGGCCGCCGTCAGCCTGGCGCAGGCACAAGCCCGGACAGCGGAGGCCCGGGAGCGGCTGGAGCAGGCCCTGCCCGCCGCCGGCTTCGACTCCGCCAACGCCGCACGGGAGATGCTGCTGTCCGCCCGCGAAGCCGCCAACCTGGAAGCCGCGGTCCGTGCCGGACGGGACGAAACCGCGCGCCTCGAGGAACTGTTCGCGGGGGAGGACCTGGTCCTGGCCGCCGCGGAACTCGCCGACCAGGGACCGGTCCCCGCCGGTGCCCTCGAACAGCTCAGGTCCGAGTCCGTCGCGGCGCTGGACGCGGCCCGGGAAGCCGGGGTGTCCGCCGGCCTGGCCGCCTCCTCGGCACGGACCCTGGCCGGTCTCCGTTCCCGCTACAGCGAACTGGCCGAAGCCGGCCGGGAACCGCGGGAGCGGGCGGCGCTGCTGACCGCTGTGGCCGAGGCTGCCCGAGGCGGCGGCGACAACAGCTACCGCATGAGCCTGAACAGCTACGTTCTGGCCGCCCGGCTGGAGCAGGTGGCCGACGCGGCCTCCGAGCGGCTGATCGGCATGAGCGACGGCCGGTACACGCTCCAGCACACCGACGCGAAGGCCTCCCGCGGGCAGAAGTCCGGCCTCGGTCTGGAAGTCGTGGACCTCTGGACTGGCCAGCGGCGGGATACCGCCACCCTCTCCGGCGGCGAATCCTTCATGGCGTCGCTGTCGCTCGCCCTCGGACTGGCCGACGTGGTGCAGATGGAATCCGGCGGCGTGGACATCGAGACGCTCTTCGTGGACGAGGGCTTCGGCAGCCTGGACGAGCAGTCCCTGGAACAGGTCATGGATGCCCTCGAGGGTCTCCGGGACGGCGGCCGGGTGGTGGGCCTTGTCAGCCACGTCGCCGAGATGAAGCAGCGGATCACCACCCAGCTGCAGGTTGTGAAGGGCCGGAACGGATCGACCCTGCACATCTCCGACGAGGTGCCCGCCTAGGTCCGGCCGGGAGTTGCCCTTCGAACGCCGTCCCGGGGGAGGCCACGGCACGTGCCGCCCGATATACTGGGACGGTCACCGGGTCGCGCGCATCGGGAGGGGGGACGATGCGCACCTCTTAGCGAACCCGGAAACCATGAACCCCTCAGCCTCATCGACGCCTCACGCGTCCCCGGATGTCTCCGCCCCGGCCCAGAAGCAGGAGCGAGGCGGCCGGTTCGCCCGGCTCCCCGTTCTCGCCGGGCGCGGCTTCATCCCCCTGGGTCTTGCCGCCCGCCTGCCCCTGGCGATGCTCACCGTCGGGGCGCTCACCCTCGTCACCGCGGTCACCGGCTCTTACGCCGTCGGCGGTGCCGCGGCAGGCGCCGTCGGGATCGGGTCCGCGGCCGGCGCCCCCGTCTTCGGCGCGCTCGCGGACCGTCTTGGCCAGCGGCGCGTCCTGATCGTCGCCGCCCTGCTGAACGCCGCCGCCGTGACCGCCCTGATCCTCGCCGCCTACCTGGTGCCCGACGCCCGTGACCTCGCCGCCGCCGCGCCGGTCCTGGCCGCCGCCCTGATCGCCGGCGCCAGCTGCCCGCAGGTGGGACCGCTCGCCCGGGTCCGCTGGATGGCCCTGACCTCCGGCCGGCCCGGGGACCTCGACACGGCACTGTCCTACGAGAGCACCGCCGACGAGATCACCTTCGTGCTTGGCCCCGCGCTCGTGGGCCTCATCGCCAGCCTGCTCAGCCCGTGGCTGCCCCTGGCCATCGCCGCGGTCCTGACCCTGGCCCTGGTGCCCGCCTTCGCCGTCCACCCCACGCACCTCGCCGTGCCCCGCACCCGCCGGACGCAGGAGCCCGGGATCCCCGCCGCCGCGGCGCCGTCCTCCACCGCCGCCCGGCTCCGGGCCGCCGTCGCGATTGCAGTGCCCGTTCTGGCCATGGTCTGCATGGGGACCTTCTTCGGCGCCACCCAGACGTCGCTGAGTTCGTTCTCCGCCGGGTTCGCCGGCTCCGAACTGGCCGGCCTGCTCTACGCGGTGATGGGCCTGAGCTCCGCCGCGGCCGCCCTGTCCGTGGCGTACTGGCCGCGGCGGATCGGGCTCCGCGCCCGGTGGCTTGCCTGCGCGGGCCTGATGACGGCCCTCGCGCCGCTGCTCTTGCTGCCCGATTCCTTGCCGCCGATGATCGCGGTGCTGCTGGTCCTCGGCCTGCCGGTGGGACCGCTGATGGTCACAGTCTTCGGCATCGGCGGCCTGGTGGCGCCGGCGGGACGGCTTGGGACCGTCATGACCGCGCTGGCCAGCGGGATTGTCGCCGGCACGGCCATCGGCTCCTCCGTGGCCGGCCAGCTGGCGCAGACCGCCGGCTACTCCACGGCGTTCATCGTGCCTGTCTGCGCGGCCGGTGCCCTGTTCCTGCTGGGAGCAGCCGCCGCCGTCGTCCTTCGCCGGCGGCCCTAGGGGCTCAGCCCAGCTGGGCCTCGATCCGGGCGGCGCCGGCGGCGAGGGCCGCGGCCACCTCGGCGGGATCCTGGGCGGCCCTGAGGTACACCACGGCCAGGGCCGCCGGCCGCCCGCCGGGCACGCGCACCGGGACGGCCAGGGACGAGACGCCCGGGATGACCTCGTCGTGGCTGGCGGCGTAGCCAAGCCGGCGGGCCGTGGCGGCCTCGGCCCGGTACGGCACTGCCGGTGCCAGGGCACGCCATTCGTCCTCCGTGTAGGCGGACTGGATGGCGATCCCGGGGGCGCCGGCGTTGATCGGGTGCCGCGATCCCGGGTGCTGGACGACGGCGGGGCCGGCGTGGCGCGGATCGACGGTGACCAGCGTGACGCAGTCATCCCGGTCCCAGACCGCCAGGAAGGCACTCATGGCCAGGGAGTTGGCCAGCTGGGTCAGTTCCGGCAGGGCCGCCGTCTGCAGGTTGCGGGACACCCCGCGCGCCAGGACGGCCAGCCCCGGCCCGGGCTGGACCCGTCCGGCGTCGTCGCGGACCAGCAGGGAGTGGTCCTCAAGGGTCCGCAGGATCCGGTAGGCCACCGAGCGGTGGACTCCCATGGCAACGGCCAGTTCCGCGATGGTCATGGGTTCCGGGGCGTCCGCGAGGATCTCCAGCGCGCGGATGCCGCGGGAGAGGGTCTGGGACGGGGGCGCCTGGACGCCGGCGTTGGGGGTCATGTGCCCATCCTAAATTTGCACGGCTCCTAAGTTCGCACGGCCCGCTCCTGCGACGCGACGGCGGCAGGGGACCGTAACGGCGTGCCGGGACGGGCGCCCCTTGTGCGCGGGGTCACAGTGCAGTAGCGTGTCACAGCAGTGTTCCATATATGAACAGCAAGTTCAAATATAGAACAGCACACCGAACCGACATCGGCTCGTCATCAACCGAAAATGTGTGCCTTATCACAACTTTTGTAGTAGGCTCACGATACTAACTGACCGTTCGATCAGTAAATCGGTAGGCACAGCAACACTTAGCACCCACTGGCAGTACCTCTGCCCCAGCAACGGAGTTCCAATGACCGCAACTTCAACCGTCGATTCAGCGGCGGGCCCCAGCACTAAACATGAGGAACGCAAGGTCCTCGCCGGGACGCTGGTCGGTACCACCATCGAGTGGTACGACTTCTTCATCTTCGCCCAACTCACAGCAACGCTGCTGTCCCCGCTCTTCCTCGCCCCGCTCAACGCCTCCAACCCGGGCCTGGCCCAGATCCTCTCGTTCGCGTTGATCGGCATCAGCTTCCTGTTCCGTCCCCTCGGCGCGATCATCGCCGGCCACCTCGGCGACCGTCTCGGCCGCAAGGCCATGCTCGTCTTCACCCTGGTGATGATGGGCGCAGCCACCGCCCTGATCGGCGTGCTGCCCACCTACGCACAGATCGGTTTCTGGGCCCCGGTCCTGCTGATCCTGCTGCGCGTCATCCAGGGCTTCTCCGCCGGCGGCGAATGGGGCGGCGCGGCCCTGATGGCCGTCGAGCACGCCCCGGCCGGCCGTCGCGGACTCTTCGGCGCCTACCCGCAGATCGGTGTCCCGGTCGGCATGATCCTCGCCACCGGCCTGCTCTACTTCCTCAACACCGGCATGTCCAAGGAAGACTTCGCCAGCTGGGGCTGGCGGGTGCCGTTCCTGCTCTCCATCGTGCTGATCGTCGTCGGCTACCTGATCCGCCGTGCCGTGGCCGAAAGCCCGGTCTTCAAGGAGATGCAGGAGCGCAAGGAGGAAAGCAAGGCGCCGCTGGGCGAGCTGGTCCGCAAGCACAAGAAGGCCGTCCTCTACTCGACGCTGATCTTCATCGGCAACAACGCCGCCGGCTACCTGCTGATCGCCTTCTTCATCTCCTACGCCACCAAGACACTGAAGATGCCCACCCCGCAGATCCTGCTGGCCACCACGCTGGCGTCCTTCGGCTGGCTATCTTCACCCTGGTCGGCGGCTGGCTCTCGGACAAGATCGGCCGGGTCAAGACCTTCCTGATCGGCTACGCGATCGTGTTCGCCTGGATGATCCCGATGTTCGCGCTGATCGACACCAAGGACATCATGCTTTACGGCATCGCCCTGTTCGTCCTCACCGTGGGCCTGGGCCTGTCCTACGGTCCGATGTCCGCGATGTACGCCGAAATGTTCCCGGCCAACGTCCGCTACTCGGGCATCTCCATCGGCTACGCCTTCGGCGCGATCCTGGGCGGCGCCTTTGCGGCCACCATCGCCGAGGCACTGCTGCAGGGCACCAAGTGGACCGGCTCGATCGGTATCTACATCATGATCCTCTGCGTCATCTCCGCCGTCGGCGTCGTGCTGGCCAAGGAAACCAAGGGACGCCCGCTGGGCGTCAGCAGCCACCACTAGGCGCGGCTGCCGGCAGGCAGCACACCGTGCGGGGTCACGTGCGCTCATCCGGTACCACCGGAGGGGTAGCGCGTGGCCCCGCGCCGCTGTTCCCGGCCCCCGGGCGCACGACGGCGGCTGCCGCGCCGGATCGATGGGGAGCACTATCCATCCATCAAATGGAAAAATCCCGGTAGGCTGACGCGGTGGGCTGCCGGACGCGGCCCGACGCGTATGCAATGTGTGGACTAATGGGGGATTGAGTGGCCGGGACCCTTTATGGCGCGGACGTGGCACAGCTGCGCAGCCTGGCCGCGCGCGCAGGCAGCGGGGCGGGCAGCCTGGGTGCCCTGCAGCGCCGCCTTGGCGCGGAGATCGCCGGGTCCGCCTACTGGCAGGGGCACGACGCCGGGGCCTTCCGGTCGGAATGGGACCGCGTCCACGCGCAGTCCCTGGCCCGGGCGGTGGCGGGGCTGGAGCAGATGCAGCGCGAACTCACCGCCCACGCCGACCAGCAGGAGAGCGCCAGTGCCGCAGCCGGGGCCCCGGCTCCCTCCGGCGGGGCCGCCCCTTCGGCCGGCCCGCCGTCAACCGCCCCGGCCGGCGCGCCGCCGTCGGTGCTGCTCACGCCCGCTGCGCTCTCCGCACTCACGCCGCACCAGGTCGGAAGGTGGTGGGCCGGCCTGGACGCGGCCGGCCGGGCCGACTTCCTCCGGCTCTACCCCTACGCGGCCGGCAACACGGACGGCCTGCCGGTCGACACCAGGATCGAGGCGAACCGCGTCGCCGCCGGCACGCGCCTGGCGGAGCTGGAGCGGGAGGGAAGGGGTTCGACGGAGGAGGCTCAATACCTGAGGAACACGGTCAAGGGGAACATCCGCCTGGCGGCGTACGACCCGGCGAAAGGTAACCTCATTCAGATGATCGGCGACTATGACAGCAGCACCACAACGGTCCTGACCTATGTGCCCGGCACGTTCGCGACGGCTGGCGACTTCTACGCCGGCAGCGCCCAGAAGATGGCCGCGTACCTGCAGCAGTCCGATCCCACCGGCCGGACGGCGGCCTTCGTCTACAAGAACAGCGAGTTCCCGCAGGACGGGACCTTCCGGCAGTCGGCGGACAAGGCCTTCGGCGAGGCGGCCGGACGGAAACTGGCCGCCTTTGAGTCGGGCCTGGCGGACCAGAACCCCTCCGGCGCCCGCACCGTCGCGGTGTCCCACAGCTGGGGCGAGGCCGCCGTGGCATCCTCCGAAATGTACGGTACCCACTACGACCGGCAGATTTCGTTGTCCGGAGCCTGGATGCCGGAGGGATGGAAGGCCGATCCCGGCACCGCCTATGATCACTTCGCCTACGATTTCGACGCGCTGGCCACCGCCCAGGGCCTCGGCCTGGTGGGGGATAAGTACCCGCTGGCCGATCCGGCCTTCACCAAGCACATCTACGATGACCCGGCGCGGAACATCGTCCTCGGCCCGGTGAAGATCACCACGGATCCGATGGCCAAGATCGACAACCACAGCCTGATTGCCAACGCCCAGGACGCGCGGAACCGGGCGGCCCGCGAGGACGTCGCCAAACTCATTTTCGGCGGCCGGCGATGAGCCCCGCCATGGTCGCCCGCCGGCTGTCCACCGCCGTGACCCTTACCTGCCTGGCTGCCATCCTGGCCGCCTGTGCACCCGCCGCCGATCCAGGGAGCCCCAGCATGGACCTCACCACCGCGAAGCAGTCAACCCGCAGCCAGCAGCAGGAACTGATGGCGGTCGTCCCCCCCGCGGAGATCGCGACGACGACCCAGACGGAGACCTCCCGCGCCCTTTTCGAATGTGACGCCAACAGCTACTACTGGCCGGGAACGATGGATCTGGT
Source organism: Arthrobacter sp. NPDC080086 (assembly GCF_040702285.1). Taxonomy (NCBI): domain Bacteria; kingdom Bacillati; phylum Actinomycetota; class Actinomycetes; order Micrococcales; family Micrococcaceae; genus Arthrobacter; species Arthrobacter sp. NPDC080086. The sequence goes on along the minus strand of NZ_JBFBKP010000068.1, from coordinate 14,058 downwards.
CCTCACCCCGGAGGCGGACGGCGCCGGGCTGCTGCAGCAGATCAAGGCCGCGTGGTCCGGCAAGGAAGGCTGGACAGTGGAGGAAAAGACCAGCGTCAACGGGATCCCCGAACTCGTGATCGTCAGCCGGGAGGGGTTCCGGCATTCGATCGAGTTCAACCCGCAGCGGAACGCGCTCTACACACTCTCCTCGTCGGCGTGCTTCCAGATGGAGGGCAAGCCCGACCCCGGGACCGACTACTGAGCGGGGCCAGGTCCTAGACGCCGAGGAACTCGATGGCCCCCTGCTTGAAGGCCCGGCTGGTCACGGCGTTGGTGTGGTTGCGGCCCGGCAGGACCAGCTGCTCCACCAGGGCCCCGGCCTTGCTGCCCAGCGCGGCCAGTTCGGGCATGGATGCCGCCCGCTCGTCCTTCTCACCGGCCACCAGCAGCATCGGCATCGGCGGGACCGCCTCGGCCGGATCGAAGGGTTCGTCCTTGATCGCCTCGATCAGGGACAGCAGCGCGAAGATGTTGTTGCTCGGCAGCAGCTGGGCCATCTTCAGCAGCCCCGCGGTGGAGTCGTCGGCGATCGGGGTTCCGTCCGCCAGGTAACGCTGCGCGGCGGGCAGGTCGAACGCGGCCAGGGGGTCCGCCACGTTGGGGCCGCCCAGGACCAGGCGGTGCACCAGCTCGTGCTGGGTGGCGCCGAATTCCCAGGCCAGCCGGGACCCCAGCGAGTAGCCGATCACGTCCAGGCCGGACGCCGGGTCGCCGTCGCGCAGGGGCCGCGCGCCGGCGTCGAACGCGATCTGGAGCAGGTCGGCGCGGATCCGGCTGGGGGAGTAGGAATCCCGGTCCTCCGGTGCGCCGCTGCGGCCGTGGCCGGGAAGGTCGACGGCGATCACGCGGCGGCCGGCCTGCGTGAGGGCGGTGATCCAGCCCGTGTCCTCCCAGTTCAGCTTGGAGGAGGAGGAGAAGCCGTGCAGCAGCAGCACAGGGCGGAGGCCGGCGTCGTCCTGCGGGTCGACCACGTTGACGTACAGCTGGGGGTCGGTGCCCTCGACCGTGTGCTGGTGCTGTTCCCCGGTGTGCCTGCCGCTCATGGCCTCAGTCCTCATCAAGTACGGCGCTCAGGCGGACCCGGCGCTTCGGTGCCTCTTCCTTCGGGACCGTGCCCACGATGCCGGCGGTGTCATCCGGCACCTCGAACACGATCAGCGGCTCGCCAACGTTGATCTTCTCACCCGGTCCGCCGTGAATACGCACTACCTTACCCGCCTGGGGGCTGGGCAATTCGACCGCGGACTTGGTGGTTTCAACCTCCACCAGGGGCTGGTTGCGTTCCACCTGGTCGCCGGGGGCGACGAGCCATTCCAGCACCGTCGCCTCGATCAGGCCCTCGCCCAGGTCCGGCAGGGGGAAGGAAAGTTCAGCCACGTTTGTACTCCAATACTCGCTGGATGCCGAAGAGGATCCGGTCAATGTTCGGGATGTATTCGTCCTCCAGGTCCCCGGACGGGTAGGGGACGTCGAAGCCGGTGACGCGCTCCACCGGCGCCTTGAGGGTGTCGAAGCAGGCCTGCGTGATCAGCTGGGCCACCTCGGCGCCCAGGCCGGAGGTCAGCGGCGCCTCGTGCACCACGACGGCGCGGCGCGTCTTGCCCACCGAGGCGGCCAGCGCGGCGGCGTCGATCGGCTTGAGCCAGCGCAGGTCCAGGACCTCGATCTCGATCCCGTCCTCGGCGGCGAGCTCGGCCACCTGCAGGCAGCGGGCCACCATCGCGCCCCAGGCCACCAGGGTCAGGTGCCGGCCCTCGCGCATCACCTTGGCGCCCTCCGGCGAGCCGGGATTGGCGGTATCCACCTCGCCCTTCTGCCAGTAGCGGGACTTCGGTTCCATGAAGATCACCGGGTCGGGCCGGGTGGCGGCGTGCTTGAGCAGGTGGTAGGCCTCGTGGGGGTTCGACGGCGAGACCACCTTGAGCCCGGGCACGTGGGCGAAAAGCGCCTCCAGGCTCTCGCCGTGGTGTTCGGGTGCGCGGATGCCGCCGAAGCTGGGCACGCGGAGGGTGATCGGCATCGGCAGCGTGCCGCGGCTGCGGTAGTTCATCCGGGCGATCTGGCAGACGATCTGGTTGATTGCCGGGTAGGCGAAGCCGTCGAACTGGACCTCGGGGATGGGGTGGAAGCCGGCCATGGCCAGGCCCACCGACATCCCGAGGATGCCCGACTCGGCCAAAGGGGTGTCGAAGACCCGCTGCGCGCCGTGCCTGGCCTGCAGCCCGTCGGTGATCCGGAAGACCCCGCCCAGCCGGCCGCAGTCCTCGCCGAAGATCACCGCCTTCGGGTTCTCGGCCAGCACCTCGTCCAGCGCCCGGTTCAGGGCCTGCTGCATGGACATCGTGACCGTGGCGGCCGCGGTGGTGGCGGTGCCGCTTTCCAAGGTCGGGCTAGACATGTTCGGACTCCTCGCGCCAGTTGGCCGCCTGCGCCTGCAGGGCCGGGGTGGGTTCCTGGAAGACCAGGTCAAACATTTCCGCACCGGGCCGGGACCCGAGCGCCTGGATGCCGGTGCGGATGGCTTCCTCCTCGGCCCTGGCGGCGGCGAGGGCCTCCGCGAAGAACGCCTCGTCGGCGATCCCCTCGGCCAGCAACCGCTGCTTCAGTCGCTCCAGCGGGTCCGCGCCGGCGCCGTCGCGCTCCTCATCGAGCGAGCGGTAGCGTCCCGGATCGTCCGAGGTCGAGTGCGGTCCGCGCCGGTAGGTCATGGCTTCGATCAGCACCGGGCCGTGCCCGGCGCGGGCGTGGGCGAAGGCGCGGCGGGTCGCCTCAGCGACGGCGACGACGTCGTTACCGTCCACCTGCAGCGCCGGCATGCCGTAGCCGGCCGCCCGGGCGGCGACGGAGCCGCCGGCAACCTGGCGTTCGGTGGGCACGGAGATGGCCCAGCCGTTGTTCTGCACGAAGAAGACCACGGGAGACTTCATGACGGCGGCGAAGTTCAGCGCCTCGTGCACGTCGCCCTGGGAGGAGGCGCCGTCGCCGAAGTAGGTCATGGCCACGCCGTCGGCTTTCTCCAGCGTCTGACCGTGGGCCCAGCCGACGGCGTGCAGCACAGAGCCGGCCACGACGGCCTGGATCGGGGCTAGCCGGGATTCCAGCGGGTTGTAGAGGCCGCCGTGCCAGGTGGCCTTGTGGGTGGACATGTAGCCCACCATGTCCACGCCCATGGTCCGGGCAACGCCCATCTCACGGTAGGTGGGGAAGACGAAGTCGCGGCTGGTGTCCACGGCGTAGGCGCTGCCCACCTGGGCCGCCTCCTGCCCAAGTTCGGGCGCGTAGCCGGGAATGATGCCCTGGCGCTGCCATGCGATGGCGGAGGTGTCCAGGTGCCGGACGGCCGCCATCAGCGTGTACAGCTCGCGCAGCTGGTCGGGGGTGAGCGGCGCGGCGTCGTCGCCGGACACCGCAAGCGGGAGTGTATCCATAGCTGTGACCCTAGTCACGGGCCAGGCGTTGAGCAATCAGCCCATAACACGCTGGCCAATCTGCCAAAAGCTGCTGGCATCTACGTCTCCATGGGTAGCAGCTTGTATAGCTGCGCCCCGGTCAGGTCAGCCGTCTGTCCGGCGGGTCCTTCCGAACCGGGCCCCGGCCCAGCAGGCCGCGGCGATGGCGGCCACCAGGATCAACGTGCTGACCAGCTGCTTGCTGCTCTCCGGGCTGCTGAAGCCGACGGCGAAGATCAGCGCCAGCAGCACCAGGCCGACGATGGTCAGCGCCGGGAACCCCTTCATCCGCAGCGGCAGCACCGTCCCGGCCCGGTCGGCCCGCCGGCGCAGCACCAGCTGGGAGACCAGGGCCGAGCCCCAGACCACCAGGCAGGTCGATCCCACCAGCTGGAACAGTGCCGGCAGGATCCGGTCCGGGAAGAGCAGCTCCAGAACGGCGGCGATGAAGCCGAAGGCCACCGAGACCGCCACCGCCACCACCGGGACGCGGGCGGCGTTCAGCCGGGACAGCACCCGCGGCGCCTCCCCGCGCTGGGAGAGCGAGAAGGCCATCCGGGACGCGCCGTAGAGGTTTGCGTTCAGCGCCGACAGGAGGGCGACGACGGCCACCAGGGTGATCGCGGCGCCCGCCCCGGGAATCCGGGCGGCGTCCAGGACCCCGGCGAAGGGGGACTTCAGCGCCTCCGACGTCGAGGGCAGGACCGCGGCGATCACGAAGACCGAGCCGATGTAAAAGACCAGAATGCGCCAGACCACGGTCCGGATCGCGTGGCGCACGCTGCGCTCCGGATCCTTGGTCTCGGCGGCGGCGACGCTGACGATCTCGGTGCCGCCGAAGGCAAAGATCACCACGAACAGGGCCGTGGCGATGCCGCCCAGGCCCGCGGGCGCGAAGTCGGCGGTGATAACCGACAGCCCAGGCCCCGGCACGTCCGGCAGCAACCCGAGGATCAGGGCGGCACCGATGATCAGGAAGATGACGATCGCGGCGACCTTGAGGATGGCGAACCAGAACTCGAACTCGCCGAAGTTCTTCACGCCGGCGAGGTTGATGGCGGTGAACACCGCCATGAAGATCAGCGACAGGGCCCAGACAGGCAGCACCGGCCAGACGGTGAAGAGCAGGCCCGCCGCGCCGAGGGCCTCCGCGGCAATCACCACCACCAGCTGCAGCCACCAGAGCCAGCCGACGGTGGCGCCGGCGGTGTTGCCGAGGGCGCGCTGGGCGTAGACGGAGAACGCCCCGCTGACGGGGTTTGCCGCGGCCATCTCGCCAAGGGCCCACATCACGATGATGATCAGCGTCCCGGCGACCAGGTAGGAGAGCAGGACGGCGGGGCCGGCGGCCTGGACGCCCGCCCCGGAGCCCAGGAACAGGCCGGCGCCGATCGCGCTGCCGAGGCCCATCATGGTCAGCTGCCGGGGCAGCATGGTGTGGCCGAGCTCGCGGCCGGGTTCCGTCGCGGCGGACTTCGTTGTCATCTGGCGGACCTTCTCTGCGTGGTGGGATGTCCTTTTGGGACCATTTGAATTTACCGCCCGGCCGCGGCGCCGAAGAACCACTGGCGTGAGATTATGGTGGCAGTTTGCTTTCAAAACCGGCCGTTATTCTGCTGTTTGTACTTCTGCTTCGCCCGAAATCGAGGAATCCGCCATGACCGTCGACGCGCTCGATGCCAAAATTGTTCGATTCTTCACCGATTCCCCGCGCTCCTCGGTGCTGGAGGCCTCCCGCGTGCTGAAGGTCGCCCGGGCGACCGTGCAGTCCCGGCTGGATCGCATGCAGGAGTCCGGCGTGATCGGCTCCTGGGTGCCGCAGCCGGACCCCGCCCGGTTCGGCTACCCCGTGGTGGCGTTCTGTTCGCTGACCATCAACCAGGACCTGGGCCACGACGCCGTCGTGGAGGCGCTGGCGCAGATCCCGGAACTGATCGAGATCCACACCGTCTCCGGCAGTTCGGACCTGATGGCCCGGATCGCCGCCCGCTCCAACCCGGACCTGCAGCGGGTCCTGGATGCCATGATCGCCACGCGGACCGTGCTGCGCTCCTCGTCGGTGATCGTGCTCAACACCCACTTCGAGGGCAGGACGCTGCCGCTGCTGGAGTCCGCGGCCCGCCCGCAGTAGCGCCCCGTCACCATTTGGTGCCCCGCCGGCGTCGGCGTAGAATCAGTTCTAGTCAATCTGACTATAACTACTCCGGCAGTCGGGCCGGAGCCGTCCGGCCGGCGCCCGCCACCGGCCCCGGACCCCGAACCGCGGGGGCAGAGCACCATGTACACCTCACCGGCAAATGTCAGCGAGCGCCGCCTCGCGCCGCCGTCATTGGCCATTTCCACGGTGATCTTCGCCCTCCGGCCAAGCGAGTCCTCGGGCCGGCCCACCCTCTGGATCCCGCTGGTGCGGCGGATCCGCGAACCGTACAAGGGCCTGTGGGCGCTCCCGGGCGGCCCGCTCAGCCACGACGAATCCCTGCAGGACGCCGCGTCCCGGAACTTGCGCGAGACCACCGGTCTGGCGCCCAGCTACCTCGAACAGCTCTACGCCTTCGGCGGCCTGCACCGCTCACCCACCCAGCGCGTGGTCTCTATCGTCTACTGGGCGCTGGTGCGCCCCACCGAGGCGGCGCTCGCCGACGAGTCGGAGAACGTCCGCTGGGTACGGGCGGACCGGCCCGGCCAGCTGGCCTTCGACCACAACGCGATCGTCGACTACGCACTGTGGCGGCTGCGCAACAAGCTCGAATACGGCCCCATCGCCTACCACTTCCTGGGCGAGTACTTCACCCTCGCCCAGTTGCGCGAGGTCTACGAGGCCGTCCTGGACCGCGAACTGGACCCCGCGAATTTCCGCCGCCAGATCAAGGCGGCCCCGGAAATCGAAGAAACCGACGAATACCTCCAGGGCGGCAAACACCGCCCGCCCCGCCTCTACCGTTACACCGGCCGCCCCGGCCTCGATCCCGACCACAGGAGCACACCATGAGCAGCGTCAACACGGCAATCCAGCTGATCACCCGGGAACAGGCAACATCTAGTGCGGCCGCGGGGTCCACCTGCAGTCCGGCGCTGGCCAGCGGTCCCTGGGACTTCGACCTGGCCGAGGCGCTGGCCGGCGTCCCGGCGTACGGTCCGGGCGCCTCGGCAGCCGATGTGGCCCCGCCGTCGACCCCGCGGCAGGGGCAGCTGCCGGAGGAGTACAAGCGGGCCACCGACGCCGAACTCGACGCCCGGATCCGCGCCGCCAAGGCCACGCTGGGGGACCGGGCCGTGATCCTGGGCCACTTCTACCAGCGTGACGAGGTGGTCGAATACGCCGATTTCGTGGGCGACTCCTTCCAGCTGGCCAACGCGGCGCTGACCCGGCCCGAGGCGGAGGCAATCGTCTTCTGCGGCGTGCACTTCATGGCCGAAACCGCGGACATCCTCTCCGCCCCGGACCAGGCCGTGATCCTGCCCAATCTCGCCGCGGGCTGCTCGATGGCGGACATGGCGGACATCGACTCGGTCACCGAGTGCTGGGAGCAGCTGGAGGAACTCTTCGGCACTGAACCGGACGCCGGCGGCCGGGTCCCCGTCATCCCGGTCACCTACATGAACTCCTCGGCCGCACTCAAGGGCTTCTGCGGCGAGCACGGCGGCATCGTCTGCACCTCCTCGAACGCCGCCACGGTACTGGAATGGGCGTTCGAGCGCGGCCAGCGGGTGCTGTTCTTCCCCGACCAGCACCTGGGCCGCAACACCGCCAAGGCCATGGGCGTGCCGCTGGAGCAGATGCCGATGTGGAATCCGCGCAAGGACCTCGGCGGCAACGACGAGCAGACGCTGCAGGACTCCCGCGTGATCCTCTGGCACGGCTTCTGTTCCGTGCACAAGCGCTTCACCGTCGCGCAGATCGAGAAGGCGCGGGCCGAGTACCCGAACGTTCAGGTGATCGTGCACCCGGAGTGCCCGATGCCGGTGGTCGACGCCGCGGATGCCGCCGGCTCCACCGACTTCATCCGCAAGGCCATCGCGGCCGCCATCGAGCCCACGGTCTTCGCCGTCGGCACCGAGATTAACCTGGTCAACCGGCTGGCCGCGGAGTACCCGCAGCACACGATCTTCTGCCTGGACCCGGTGATCTGCCCCTGCTCCACGATGTACCGCATCCACCCCGGATACCTGGCCTGGGTGCTCGAGGCCCTGGTCCGCGGCGAGGTGGTCAACCGCATCACCGTGGACGATGATGTCGCGGCCCCGGCCCGGGTGGCACTGGAACGCATGCTGGGGGCGCGGCCGTGACCAGGCGCCTGGTCATTATCGGCAGCGGCATCGCCGGGCTGTACGCCGCGCTGCTCGCGGCCGAGGCACCCGGCGTCGAGGCGGTGCTGCTGACCAAGGGGACGCTCGGGGACGGCAATACCGGCTACGCCCAGGGCGGGATCTCCGCCGTCCTGGGCCCCGGGGAAGCGTCCACCGGGGACTCGGTCTCCGCCCACATCGCCGACACCCTCGCCGCCGGTGCCGGACTGAGCGACCCCGAGGCCGTCCGGGTGCTTTGCACCGAGGCGGTCCGGGACATCGCGGGGCTGCGCCGCTTCGGCGTGGAATTCGACGCCGCGGCCACCGGCGGCCCCGCGCTGGGCCTCGAGGCGGCCCACTCCGCCGCCCGGATCCTGCACGCCGGCGGTGACGCCACGGGCGCCCGGATCTCCAGCGCCCTCGGTGCCGCCGTGCTGGAACAGGCAGCCCGTGGCCGGCTGCGGGTCCTCACCGGGGCCTTCGCCACCGCGCTGCTCAACGGCCCTGATGCCGGCGGCCAGGACGCCGGGGCGGTGACCGGCGTCGCCTACCTCGCCGGCGGGCGGCGGCACCGCCTGGACGCCGACGCCGTGCTCCTGGCCACCGGCGGGGCGGGCCGGATGTTCTCCCGCACCACCAACCCGCGGGTCGCCACCGCCGACGGGCTGGCCCTGGCCTGGCGCGCCGGTGCCGCCGTGCGGGACCTGGAGTTCTACCAGTTCCACCCCACCACCCTGGCCACCGCCGACACCCCCGACGGACCGCCCGCCCTGCTGGTCTCCGAGGCCGTACGCGGCGAGGGCGCCGTGCTCCGCGACGCCGCCGGCCGCCGCTTCCTGCCGGACTACCACCCCGACGCCGAACTGGCACCGCGCGACGTCGTCTCCCGCAGCATCGCCCTGCACCTCGCCGCCACCGGCGCCGACGCCGGAACCGCCGTCCACCTCGACGCGCGCGGGATCGAGGCCGCCCGCGGCGCCGGCTACCTGGCACGAAGGTTCCCCACCATCAGTGCGGGCACGCGCGCTGCCGGCTACGACTGGACGGAAGAGACCGTGCCCGTCTCGCCGGCGGCGCACTACTGGATGGGCGGCGTCGCCACCAACCTCGCCGGGCGCACCACCGTCCCCGGGCTCTACGCCGCCGGGGAGGTCGCCTGCACCGGGGTGCACGGGGCCAACCGCCTGGCCAGCAACTCCCTGCTGGAGGGGCTGGTGTTCGGGCGCCGGGCCGTGGAGGACTTCCTCGGAGCTGAGCAGTCGCACCACAGCACTGCTCCGCGTGCTCCCCACGATCGCCCTAACCTCGCAAGCTCGGTCAGGGAACCCGGATCGTGTGGGCCCACGGCCGCGGGCGGCCTCGCCTTGACGCACGCTTCCGCAGCGCTGTCGCGCGACGCGGAATCGGGAGGCACCACACCGGCTTTTCCCGAGGGTTGTATAGAGACTTGGCCCGGGGCGTTTTCCCGGGGTGCCCTGGGCCGGCTCATGACCCGGGCCGCCGGGGTCTCGCGTACGGGCGCCGGGCTGGACGCCGCGGCGGCCCGGCTCACCGCCTGGGCGTCCGACCTCCGCCCGGAGACCGTGTCGGAGAGCGCGGACCGGGCCGGCCACGAGGACCGCAACCTGCTGCTGGCCGCCACCCTCCTCGTCGAGGCGGCCCGGCGCCGCACCGGCTCGGTGGGCGCACACTTCCGGGCGGACCCGGAGGCCGCGGCGGCCGTCCCGCGCACCCCGGAGCCCCGGTCCCTCCACCTCCCGCAGCCCGCCCACGGCCCGCGGCACGCCACCCGTTCCAAGCAAAGGATCACGTCATGACAGCACCCGCCCCGGCCGCCCGCAGCACCCGCCCGGCCGCGAGCCCCGCCGTCGCTCCCGCAGCCGTGGCCGGGACCCTGCCGGCCGCCGCCGTCGACGCCGTCCTGTGCGCCGCGCTCGCGGAGGACGCCCCTTACGGGGACATCACCTCCCAGACGCTCATCCCCGCCGGGACCCGCGCGACGGCGGTGCTGGCCGCCCGCGTGCCCGGGGTCTTCAGCGGCGGCCAGGTCTTCGCGGCGGCCATGAAACTCGCCGACGCGGACGCCGTCGTGAGCCTGCTGCTGGCGGACGGGGAGCGCTTCGACGCGGGCACGCCCCTGGCCAGGGTCACCGGTGACGCCCGCGGCGTGCTGCTGGCCGAACGGGTGGCCCTGAACCTGGTGCAGCGGATGAGTGCGATTGCCACCAAAACCGCCGAGTACGTCGCCCTCGTGGCCGGCACCCGGGCCCGCATCACCGACACCCGCAAGACCACGCCGGGACTGCGCGTCCTGGAACGCTACGCCGTGCGGTGCGGGGGCGGCAGCAACCACCGGGCGGGACTCTCGGACGCCGTCCTGGCCAAGGACAACCACCTGGCCGTGCTCACCGGGGGAGACCCGGCCAGGCTGACCACCGTGCTGCGGGAGGCCAGGGCCCGGCTGGGCCACACCACCCACTTCGAGGTGGAGGTGGACACCATGGAGCAGATCGAGCCGGTACTCGCCGCCGGGGTGGATACCATCATGCTGGACAACTTCTCCCTGATGGAGCTGGCCGACGGCGTCGACCTGGTGGCCGGGCGCGCCCGGGTGGAGGCCAGCGGCAACGTCAATCTGGGCACCGTCGCCGCGATCGCCGCAACGGGCGTGGACGTGATCTCCATCGGTGCCCTCACCCACAGCGTCGCCGCCCTGGACCTGGGGCTGGATATTGAACTGGACTTTGAACCGGGCACCGATCCGAACACTGACCTGGACACCGACGCCGGCTCCGGCACCACTCCGCAGCCCGACCCGGGAGCCCAGGGGACGCCGTGATCTTCCTCGACGCGGCCGCCACGACCCCGGTCCGCCGGGAGGTGCTGGCGGCCATCTGGCCCCACCTGAGCGGGGAGTTCGGCAACCCCTCCAGCCACCACTCGCTGGGGGAGGCGGCCGCGGCGGCCCTCGCGGACGCCCGGGCGGCCGTGGCACGGGTCCTGGGCTGCCGCCCCGGGGAAATCGTGTTCACCTCGGGCGGCACGGAGGCGGACAACCTGGCGGTCAAGGGCATCGCGCTAACCCGCCGTGCTACGGATCCCCGGCTGGACAGGGTTGCCATCAGCGCCGTCGAACATCCCGCCGTGACCGAATCCGCCCGCTACCTCGAACGCGTGCACGGCTTCGCGGTGGACGTGATCCCGGTGGACCGCTACGGACAGGTCACGGAGGATGCCTTCGCCGCGGCGCTGCGCCCGGAGACCGCCGTCGCCAGCGTCATGTACGCCAACAACGAGGTGGGAACCGTCCAGCCCGTGGCCCGGCTGGCCGGCGTGGCCGCCGACGCGGGCGTCCCGCTGCACACCGACGCGGTGCAGGCCGCCGGCTGGCTGCCGCTCGACGCGGCGGCGCTGGGCGTGGCCGCGCTATCGGTGTCCGGGCACAAGCTCGGCGCGCCCAAGGGCTGCGGTGCCCTGGTGGTGCGCGGCCGGACCCGGCTGGAGCCGCTGGTCCACGGTGGCGGCCAGGAACGCGGCCGCCGCTCCGGGACCGGAAACGTGGCCGCCGCGGTGGCGCTGGCGACGGCGCTGACGCTCGCGGCCCAGGACCAGGCCGGGCGTGCCGCCCGGGTGGCGGCGCTGCGGGACGGGTTCATCGCCGCGGTCCTCGCCAACGTGCCGGGTGCGGTCTTGACCGGGCACCCGGCCGAACGGCTGCCCTCCGTGGCGTCGTTCTGCTTCCCCGGCACCAGCGGCGAGTCGGTGCTGCTGGAGCTGGAGCGCCGGGGCGTGGTGTGTTCCAGCGGCTCGGCCTGCGCCGCCGGGTCCGATGAGCCCTCCCCGGTGCTGGTGGCGATGGGGATCCCCGCAGCGGTGGCGCAGACGGCGGTCCGGTTCAGTTTCGACGCCGGCATCACCGCCGCCGAGCTAGACCAGGCGGCCGCCGCGGTCCGCGGGGCGGTCGGCAGCGTGCGGTCCCTCGGGGCGTAACGCCGGGCTATATTGGCGAAGGGCCTTAGCGGTGCCGGGCCCGCCGGAAGATCCAGTGCCGCAGCATGGTGAACCGCACGGCGGTGGCGAGGAAGCCGGAGAGCGTGGTGGTCCAGAGCTCCTCGGCCACGGTGGCGTCCGGCTTGACCCAGTGCAGGATGCCCAGGCTGCCGCCGGTGATGAGCAACGCCACCAGGATCACGATCAGGCCGTTGAGGTGGTCGCGGCGCATCCGGTGGGTGTCCGTGATCTTGAACGTCAGCCGCCGGTTCAGTGCCGTGTTCATCAGGGAGGTCAGGATCAGCGCCGCGGCGTTGGCCGGCTGCGGTCCGATCCACGGCCGCAGCAGCGCGAAGAGCGCCAGCGACGTCACCGTGCACACCACGCCGACGCCGGTGAACCGCAGCAGCTGCCGCACCACCGGGTACCGCAGCAGCCCGCGGCGCCGGGGCGCGCGGGTGACCGGGGGAGCGGGGGCCCCGGGCGGGTCGGCCTGGAGTTGGGGTTCCATCCGGCTAGTAGAGCTCCCCGGCGGGCAGTTCGACCGCCAGCCGGTTGGACGGGCCCGGCAGCGGGCAGGCCCAGGCCTCGTTGTAGGCGCAGGACGGGTTGTACGCGAAGTTGAAGTCCAGGACGAAGCTGGCGTCCGGACCGGATCCGGTCACCCCGTGGAACGCGCCCTTGATCGTGTCGATCAGGTAGCGTCCGGCCCCGTAGCTGCCCCCGGGCTGTCCCGCGGTGGCGTCGCGGAACGGCACGAAGATACCGCCGCCGTAGCCCTGGTGCTTCCAGACGGCCAGCTGGCCGATCTCGGGCAGGTCGAATGTGCCGAGGCGGACAAAGCGGACGACGCCGTCGGTGCCGGTCTCGACGTTCATCTCACGTCCCGCCCCTTCCGGGGTGATCGGGACGTGGAAGCGGTAGATCGGGTCGTAGTCGGCGGTCTTAAGGCCGGAGAATTCGGCCTTCGCGGCCCGGGTCAGGGGCGAGGCGGGGTGGGTAACGAACATCCGGTCGCGGGTGTGGCGCCAGTAGGCGTGCGCCTCGGCGGGGCTGTCCGCGGCGATTTTCCGGACGGTGGCGTAGAGGTCGAAGGTCCGGAGCCGCCAGTCGGCGATGTCGAGCGCGGACATCTGCAGGACGTCGTCCCCGGTGTCGGCCTCCGTCCCGGCAGCCGCATCCGACTGGACGTCCTTATCCGTACCCTCAAGATCCTGTTCCGACATCCCTCCAGCCTAACCCTGTTTGCGCCGCGGTCCCCCCGCGCGGTGACGCCTCCGGCCGTCCGGGGCCGGCCGTGCCTAGACTGGCGCGCATGCACAGCACCGACACAGCCGCCGTCGCGGATGCCCTCGCCACGCTGGTCAGCTACCGGACCGTCTCCTCCCGTAGCCCGGGCGGGACCGACGAGGCCGAATTCGAGGCGTTCCTGGCCGCGCTGCCCGGGCTGTTCCCGGGGGTGTACGCGGCCATGGACGTGGAACGGGTCAACGGCCGCGCCCTGCTGTTCCGCTGGGCCGGCGTCCCCCGCACCAGCAGCCCCACCGACAACACGGCCCCCGCCACAACCGGTACGGCCGGCGGACTGGAGGGGCCGGCGGTGCTGATGGCCCACTACGACGTCGTTCCCGCCGGGGACGAGGCGGCCTGGACCCACCCGCCGTTTTCCGGCCACAACGACGGCACGCATCTCTGGGGCCGCGGCACCCTGGACGACAAGGGGCAGCTGGCGGTGATCCTTTCCGCCGCGGAGGCGCTGCTGGCCGAGGGGTTCGCGCCCGCCCGGGACGTCTACTTCTCCTTCGGCGACAACGAGGAAACCGCCGGGGACAGCGCCGCCGCCGCCGCGGCGCTGCTGGCCGAACGGGGTGTCCGGCCCGCACTGGTGCTGGACGAGGGCGGCGCCGTCGCCGGTGGCGCCTTCCCGGGCGTTACCCGCCCGGCCGCCGTCGTCGGGGTGGCCGAAAAGGGGATCCTGGACGTCGAACTGCTCACCCGGGATCCCGGCGGCCACGCCTCCACGCCGCCCCGGATGGGCGCCACCGCCCGGCTGGCCCGGGCCATCACCCGGATCGAGAACCACCCGTTCCCGCAGCACCTGCCGGACGTCACCGCCGAGATGCTGCGCCGCTTCGGCCCGCACGCGCCCCTCCCGCTGCGGCTGGCGTTCGCCCACGTGGAGCGCCTGCGCACGCCCCTGACCTGGCTGTTCGGCCGGCTCGGCGGCGAGACCAACGCCATGACCCGGACCACCGTCGCCATCACCACGCTGCGCGGCAGCGCCGGCGCC
>NZ_JBFBKP010000067.1:0-22911 GCF_040702285.1 Arthrobacter sp. NPDC080086 | reverse complement strand
ATTTTTATTGTCCCTCTATAATCCTCCCCCCCCCCCCCTCTCGCGCCTCGCCGGGGGGGGGGCGGGGGGGGGGGCCCGGGCCCCCCGACGCTTCAGTGCTGTTCGGAAAATCTCAGTGCTGTTCGTAGATGCCGGTCAGCCGGGCCCGTCCGATGCTGTGGCTGAAGAGGTTGAAGCCAAGGAAGGCGGGGCTGCCGTCCGCGTCGACGTCGAGGTGTTCGACGTCGACGGCGTGCACCACAACGAGATAGCGGTGGGGACCGTGGCCCTTGGGCGGCGCTGCCCCCACGAAGCCAGCGAATCCGGCGTCGTTCTTCAGCTGCAGGGCGCCCTCGGGCAGGTGCGCGCCGTCCTTGGAGCCCGCGCCGGCCGGCAGCGAGGTGACGTCCGCGGGGATGTTCAGGACGGCCCAGTGCCAGAAGCCGCTGGCCGTCGGAGCGTCCGGGTCGTAGACGGTGACGGCGTAGCTCTTGGTGCCTTCCGGGGCGCCGCTCCAGCTCAGCTGCGGGGATTCGTCCTCGCCGCCGGCACCCATGAGCCCGCTGCGCTGCGGCGGCGGGAGGGTCTCCCCGTCGGCGAAGGATTCACTGCGGAGGTCGAAGGCGGGAACGTCCGGGAGCGGGGCATACGGGTCGTGGGAGGTCATGGCTGCCTTTCAGGTCTAACGCGGAGGTCGGGAGCTTACGGGGCCGTGCTGGTGTTCACGCTACCAAGTTCCATTGCGGAGAGTTCCGCGCGGCCGGGCGGGTTGGCGCCGGCCCGGGAGACGGTGACGGCGGCGGCCGCGGCGGCGTGCACCAGGAGTTCGCGCAGGCTGCCGGCGGAAAGGGAGCGCAGCTCGCCGCGGTTCTGCGCGCCGTCCAGGCCGCGGTCCACGATGCCGGACAGCAGCGCCGCCATGAACGAGTCCCCCGCGCCCACGGTGTCCGCCACCTTGACCCGGGGCGCCGGCGCCTGCGCCTCGCCGTCGGCGTTGACGCCCCAGGGGCCGTCCGCTCCGCGGGTGACCACCACCAGCGCGGGGCCCTCGGAGCCGCCCAGCGTGAGCCAGCGCCGCGCCGAATCCAGCGGATCCACGCCGGGGTAGAGCCATTCGAGGTCCTCGTCCGAGGCCTTGACGACGTCTGCGAGGGCGACGAACTTTTCGGCCTGGTGCCGGGCATAGACGGCGTCGGTGATGATGCTGGGGCGGCAGTTGGGGTCGAAGCCGATCGTGGCGGAGGGATGGGCGCGTTCGACGGCGGCAAACACGGCGGCGGCGCCGGGCGCCAGCATGGTGGCGATGGAACCGGTGTGCAGCAGAGTGGTGCCCTGCAGCATGAGCGGCAGCCGCTCGGTCAGGTTCGGCAGCTGCCAGGCGAGGTCGAAGGTGTAGCTGGCCGCACCGGCGTCGTCGATCAACGCCGTCGCCACCGAGGTGGGCAAGTCATCGGGGCCGAGGGGCAGCAGCACGGAGCCGGATTTCAGGTGCGCCGCCACCGCGTCGCCGTACTCGTCCCGTCCGTAGCGGCCGATGAACTGGACCGGGTGGTCCAGCCGGGCCAAACCGATGGCGACGTTCAAGGGGCTGCCGCCGACGTGGGCCTGGGTGCCGGAGGACCGCTGGACGACATCTACCAAGGCCTCGCCAATGACTGTGAGCATGGTCATACTCTGCCAGAGAATCCTGCACGGCGCCGCTCCCGGGCCACTTTCTAGCAATACCCCCAGGGGTATATTATTGAGGCATGTCGACTCCCGCCCCCAGCCATGCCTCGCGCCGCGACGCCGTCGGTTCCTCCGTCATCCTTGGCCTGCGCAGCAACCTCCCGCAGTTCCTGCTGCTGGTGGCGGTCAACGCCCTGGTGGGCGGAACCCTGGGCCAGGAACGCACCGTGCTGCCGCTGCTGGCCGGCAACGTGTTCCACCTGGACTCCTACAGCGCCGCCCTGACGTACATTCTGGCCTTCGGGCTGGCCAAGGCGGCCACCAACTACGCCGCCGGAACACTGTCGGACCGGTTCGGGCGCAAGCCGGTGCTGGTGGCCGGCTGGCTCATCGCCCTCCCGGTGCCGCTGCTGCTGATCTTCGGGTCCAACTGGGCCTGGATCGTTGCCGCCAACGTCGTGTTGGGCCTGAGCCAGGGCCTGACCTGGTCCACCACCGTGGTGATGAAAATGGATCTGGTGGGACCGCACCGCCGGGGCCTGGCCATGGGCTTCAACGAGGCGGCAGGCTACCTGGGCGTCGCCGGCACCGCACTCTTCACCGGCTATCTCGCGGCGACCTACGGCCTGCGGCCGGCCCCGTTCCTGCTGGGCGCCGCATTCATTGCCGTGGGTCTGGGCCTGTCCATCCTCACCGTCCGCGAAACGCACCACCACGCCAAGGCCGAGGCGGCATCACGCACCGGTTCCGTGGCGGAGACCCAGCCGGGTGCGGCGGCGGGTCCGGCTGCGGGCGCTGCTTCGGGCGGACTCAGCAGCCGCGAGGTCTTCACGCTCACCAGCTTCCGGGACGGCTCCCTGTCCGCGGTGAGCCAGGCCGGGATGGTGAACAACCTCAACGACGGCCTCGCCTGGGGACTGTTTCCGGTGCTGTTCACCAGCGCAGGCCTGCCGCTGGAGCAGGTGGGGATCCTGGCCGCCGTGTACCCGGCGGTCTGGGGCGCGGTGCAGCTGGTCACCGGGGCGGCGTCCGACCGCTTCGGCCGGAAGTGGCTGATCGCCGGCGGGATGGGCGTGCAGGCGGCGGGCCTGGTGATGGTCGCGGCGGGCCACGGGTTCGGCGTCTGGCTGGCCGCCGCCGTGCTGATGGGCGTCGGGACGGCCATGGTCTACCCCACGCTGCTGGCAGCGATCGGCGACGTCGCCCATCCGGGCTGGCGGGCACGGTCCGTGGGCGTCTACCGGCTCTGGCGCGACGGCGGCTTCGCCGTGGGCGCACTGTTGTCCGGCATCCTGGCCGACGTCTACGGGATTCCGTCGACGATCATGGTGGTGGCCGCCCTCACCGCGGCGTCCGGCGTGGTGGTAGCCCTGCGGATGCGCGGCACGGACCACCGGCGCTAAACGACCGCAAGGCGGGGCCGACGTCGCGCCCCGCCCCGGCCGCCGTCGTCATTAGGAACCCGCCGCCGTCGTCAGGAACCCGCCGCGTCCTGCTGGTAGACGT
The DNA here is from genome assembly GCF_040702285.1 of Arthrobacter sp. NPDC080086. NCBI lineage: Bacteria > Bacillati > Actinomycetota > Actinomycetes > Micrococcales > Micrococcaceae > Arthrobacter > Arthrobacter sp. NPDC080086. Next base: position 19,758 of record NZ_JBFBKP010000067.1, on the reverse strand, counting down.
CCGGAATACCGTCCTGGTCCGAATCCCGGCGCTCCTCTTCCTCCGCGATCCGGTACTGCCGGTTCCGGGTGGTGAGCACCGCGCTGGCGAGCAGGGCCGCGATGAAGGAGGCCGCCAGGATGCCAACCTTCGCGTGGTCGTCGTGGGGGCTGCCCTGGCCGAAGCTCAGCTCTGCCACCAGCAGCGAGACGGTGAACCCGATGCCGGCGAGGATGGACACCCCGGTGATATCGATCCAGCGCAGCGAGCCGTCCAGCCGCGCGCGGGTCAGTTTGGTCAGCAGCCACGTGGTCGCCAGAATGCCGATCGGCTTCCCGAGGACCAGCGCCACGATGATGCCCAGAGCCACCGGATCGGTCAGCGCCGAGCCCAGGCCCTCCCAGCCGCCGACCGCCACCCCGGCGGAGAAGAACGCGAAGACCGGGACGGCCACGCCGGCCGAGATGGGCCGGAAGCGATGCTCGAAAATCTCCGAGAGGCCGGGCCCGGCCTCGGGTCCACCGCTGGCCTGCGAACGGATCACCGGGATGGCAAAGCCCAACAGCACGCCGGCCACCGTGGCATGGATTCCGGAGGCGTGGACCAGGGCCCAGGTGATGACACCCAGGGGCAGCAGGATCAGCCAGGCGGCGGGAGCCTTCAGGCCGAAGAATCGCCGGTACCGGTGGGCCAGGAACGTGTAGAGGCCCAGCGGCACGAGCGCCAGCAGCAGGGGCAGCACATGCAATTCCCCGGAATAGAACACCGCGATGATGGTGATGGCGATCAGGTCGTCCACCACCGCAAGGGTGAGCAGGAAGATCCGCAGGGCACTGGGCAGGTGCGAGCCGATGATCGCCAGGACGGCAACGGCGAACGCGATGTCCGTTGCGGTGGGAATGGCCCAGCCCCGGAGCGTTTCGGCGTTGCCCAGGTTCACCAGCACGTACAGCACCGCCGGCACCAGGACACCGCCGGCCGCGGCCGCCACCGGGACGATCGATTTGCTCAATTGCCGGAGGTCGCCGGCAATGAACTCGCGCTTGAGTTCGAGCCCCACCAGGAAAAAGAAGATCGCCAGCAGCCCGTCCGCTGCCCAGGCGCCGAGGCTCAGGTTCAGATGCCAGGGTTCGTAGCCGATGGTCAGGTCGCGGAGCGCGAAGTAGCTCCCCGACGCCGGGGAGTTCGCCCAGATCAAGGCGACAACGGCGGCGGCCACCAGCAGCGCGCCGCCGACGGTTTCCTTGCGAAGGATTTCGCCGATGCGCAGTGATTCGGCGTAGCTGCCGCGGCTGAACAGGGCGGGACGGGAGGCGGGCTGCTTCGGTCCCGGCGTCCCCGGGCCCGGCGGCTGCGGGGAAGGGGTCGTGGGTGTCTGGCTCATCTGGGAAGTCCTCACGGTTGGGTCGACGAATTCATGCCGACCAGACTTCCCGGCGCACCTGACTCCAGTCTAGGCGATGGGCCCGGCTCACCGATGGCCGGTCCGGCCGCCGGCTCAGGCGAGCAGCTGCTGGACCAGTTCCCGCGACTTCCGGTAGGCCGGCGCCTTCGTATCGATGAGGGCGAAGTGGTCGCCGGGGACCTTGACCAGCTGAACCGCGGCTCCGGCGGCCCGGCCGGCGGCGGCATAGCTCTCGGACTGGCTGATCGGGACGGTGTCATCCTCCGTGGTGTGGAGCGCGACGACGGGCACGTCCAAGGGCACAGCGGTCATGGGGTCCGCATACTTATGCCGTTTGGGGTATCTTTCCGAAGAGCCGCCCAGGAAGTTGCTGACGGCCCCGTTGCTGAGGTCCAGCCGGTCTGCCTCGGCCAGGTTCAGCAGCCCGGACTGGCTCACCACGCCCGTCAGGTGCACCGCGGCGCCGTCGTCGTTGCGTTGCAGTTGCCGGTCCGCGTCCGGAAGTCCCAGCGCGCCCAGCCGGCTCCGCCCCGCGGCCCAGACGGCCAGGTGGCCGCCCGCCGAGTGGCCCAGCGCCACCACGCGGTCCAGGCCCAGGCCGTGCTCGCCGGCGGCATCCCGGAGCTTGTCGATGCCGTTCAGGACGTCCGCGAAGGTCTGCGGCCAGCCGCCGCCGTTGCCGGCCCGTCGGTACTCGAGGTTCCAGGCGGCCATGCCGTGGCTCGCGAGGTCCTTGGCCAGCGGCTCGCCCAGTTCGGCCCCGTACTGGGAACGCCAGTAGCCGCCGTGAATGACCACCGCCACGCCCCTGGTTTCGGTGCCGCCGGGCAGGAACAACTCGGCCCACTGGCTGGGGTCGTCCCCGTAGTGATACTTCTGCCGCTTCACGGTGTCCTCCCGGGGGCCGGGTGAGCATGCCACGGCGGCGGCCCCCAGAGCCGCCGTAGCCGCGGCACCGAGCAACACCCGACGCCGCAGATCAGCCATGCCCAGAGCCTACCGTGGGCCCGAGGCCGGACGGCGGAGGCCCGGGCGGACGTCTCCGCGGGGAACCGGAGGGCGGCGGGGTCCGGGCACGCTGTCGGTGCCGCACCGTATGCTGGGGCGCATGGCAAGCAACTGGGACCGTCTGGACCCCGCACTGCGCGAATCGGTGCAGGAAAACGTGGAGCTCTACGAGCGGGTCCGCCCTGCCCTGAAACTCGTGACCCGGGACGTGCTGCTGACGCTGCGGACCATGTTGAAGGGCACCGAGGTGACCCCGCTGTTCGTCACCGGACGGACCAAGACGGTGGAATCCTTCCGGGAGAAGATCTCCCGGGTGGAGGAATCCGTGGAACCCGGGGCGCCGCCGGTGCTGAAATTCCCGGACCCGTTCCGGACGCTCAATGACATGGTGGGAATCCGGGTGATCACCAAGCTTCCGGCGGAGAATGCCGTCGTTGCCAACCTGATCAAGCGGCAGCGGCAGCTCTTCGATTGCCGCGGTGACCGGGAAAAGGACATCGGCTCGATCGAGTCGGGGACCTACGGGTACTCCAGCCGGCACCTGATCCTGCGCAGCATCCAGAATGAGGCGGTCAAGGAGTACCAGCAGGTCTTCAACCCGGAGGCCCAGCCCAACGGCAGCTACTTCTTCGAATGCCAGATCCGGACGGTCTTCGCCCACGCCTGGAGCGAGATCGAGCACGACATCCGCTTCAAGGCCGAGGACCCGCGCGCCTGGACCCCGCAGTTCGACCGGCAGTTCACCGCGACCGCCGCGATGCTCGAGACCGTGGAAAGCGCGTTCGCGGACCTGCACGAACGCTACGAGGAGGTCCGCAGCTACTGGGACATGGAGGGCGAGGGCGCCGCGCAGCTGACGCCGAACCGGATCCGCGACGTCTGGCGGACCCTGCTGCCGCACGTTGACCGGAAGGTCGACGACGACTGGGGCTGGGCCGCGGAACTGATGGCGGCCCACGGGCTGAACCAGACCGTGGAACTCGCGGGGCTGCTGAGCGCTGCCCGCATCACCGAGGTCCGCAAGGCCCTGGACCACCGCTACTCGCCCGGGCCGGATCGGCTGCTCGATGACCTGCTGCTCTGGGAGTACGGCCACGCTCACATCGACCTCACGGCCGAGCCCGCCGATACGGTGCCGCACCCCCGCCGGGACAGCCTGCTGCGCCGCCTGAAGCAGATCGAGCGTTACCGACTCACCAAGGGGTAGGACACAGCGGAGCTAGAGGGCCGTCGGCTCCAGTTTCTCCTCGACCACGGTGGCGTCGGGTGTTCCCGGCCGCTCGAGCCGCACCCGGTAGGCCGCCTTGCCTGGGGCTTCGGTGACCACGTCGGCGAGGTCGGGGCCGCGGTAGACCAGGCCGACGCCGTCGTCGGTGCAGTGCGTCTCCCCAGCGTGCCGTCGGCCACCAGCCGGTGCACCGCTGGACGGCGCGCGGCCTCGGAGTCGTAGTGGACGCCATTGTCGTACGGCAACAGTGCCAGCCCGTTGTCCACGGCCCGGAGTTCCGGGCCGAACGAGTCGGTGGTGCCTCCCTTGAACCAGCAGATGGACCCGGCGGAGACCCCGGCGAGGACGACGCCGGCCTCCCAGACGCGGCGGAAGATGCTGTCCAAGCCGTGTGCGCGCCAGACCGCCAGAAGATTGACCACCGAGCCGCCGTTGACCCAGACGACGTCCTGGCCCAAGAGGTATTCCTCGATGTTCCCGACGTTCGGCATGGTGAACAGGTTCAGGTGGCTGAGGTCGAACTTGGCTACCCTGCCGGCCTCGCTGAGTTCGTGGCTGAACCGGCGCTGGTCGCCGCTGGCCGTGCCGACATGGCTGATCCGCGGCGCCCGCCCGGAGACCCCCGACAGTTCGACGGCGTGATGCACCAGTTTGTTGAACTCGAAACGGGTCCGGGTGCCGGGGCGCAGGCCGCCGGACGTGGCGAGGATGGTGGGACTGTCGGCGGTCATGGGTGCGGGTTCCTCCGGCGGTATCAGGGGCGGTGTGCTTCGAGACTAGCCGTCATCTGCGCGCCAGCGGCTACCTTTGGAGGCAGGCGGCAGGCTACCTCCCGCCCCGACAGCCGAAAGAAGGTCTGGATGGACAGCGACGCCGGTGCATGGTTCCTCAGCGGACCGGAGCGGGGAAACCCCGCCAGCGAGGTCCAGGACGGCCGGAACGGAGGTCCCGCCTGGTCGGAGGGGAACCTGGTTCGGCCCCTGGTGCACGGGGCCACCTACTTCGCCCGCCTGTACGAGGAACTGTCCTCGCTGACCGCCGGCGACCGCGTCTGGTTCACGGACTGGCGCGGCGACGCCGACGAGCGCCTGGTGGCCGGCGGCCCCACCATCGGCGACCTGCTGTCGTCCCTGGCGCGCTCCGGCGTCGAGGTCCGCGGCCTGGTGTGGCGCTCCCACGGTGAGCGCATCTCCGCACCGATCAGCGGCCGCTCCAACGAGCTGCTGGGCCGCGAGATCAACGACGCCGGCGGCGAAGTCCTGCTCGACCAGCGGGTGCGGATGTTTGGCTCCCACCACCAGAAACTGGTGGTGATCCGTCGCCGGGATGATCCGGCCCGGGATGTGGCGTTCGTCGGCGGCCTGGACCTGTCGCACAGCCGCAGGGACGATGCCGGCCACGCCGGGGATCCGCAGGCCGTGGAGATGGACCCGCGCTATGGTGACCGCCCGCCGTGGCATGACGCCGCCCTGGAGCTGCGCGGTCCCGTCGTGGCGGACGTGCTGGCCGCCTTCGCCGAACGCTGGAACGACCCCCACCCCCTGGACCGCAAGACCCCCTACCGAATGCTGCTGCAGCGCCTGGCCCGGATGCCGCGGCATCCCGAACCGCTGCCGGAGACCGCCCCGCCGCCCCGGCCGGCGGGTGGCCACGCGGTCCAGTTGCTGCGCACCTACGGGGTGAAGCGGCCGCCTTTCCCGTTCGCGCCCGACGGCGAACGCAGCATCGCCCGCGCCTACGCGAAGGCGTTCGGCCGCGCGAGGTCGCTGATCTACATCGAGGACCAGTATCTGTGGTCCCTCGAGGTGGCGGACGGGATCGCCGCGGCCCTGGAACGCAATCCCGACCTTCGGGTGATCGCCGTCGTGCCGCGCTACCCGGACTCGGACGGCACCCTGGGCGGTCCGCCGCGCCGGCTCGGCCAGCTGAAGGCCCTGCACCGGCTGCACCGGGCCGCCCCGGACCGGGTGTCCGTGTTCGACCTGGAAAATGCCGCCGGAACCCCGGTGTACGTCCACGCCAAGGTCTGCATCATCGACGACACCTGGTTCACCTGCGGTTCGGATAACTTCAACCTCCGGTCCTGGACCACGGACAGCGAACTGACCTGCGCCGTTGTGGCCCCGGCCCTGGCCCGGGAGCTCCGGCACGAACTCTGGGCCGAGCACCTGGGCCTGGACCCGGCCGACCCCCGGATGGACGACGCCGATTCCTGGGCCGGCCTCTGGGAGGGGACGGCGGCCGCGCTGCAGAACTGGCACGACGGCGGCCGCCCGGGGCCCCGCCACGCGGGCCAGGTACGCCGCCACTCCGTCGAGACCGTGACCCGGCTGCAGCGGCTCTGGGCCGAACCGCTGTACCGTCTCGTCGTCGACCCGGACGGCAGGCCGCGGCGGCTGCGGGGAACCACCCAGTTCTAGGAACAGGCTCCGGAGCACCGGCGGCCGCACGGGCTGACCCACCTGACCTGCGGATCCATGCCAGACGCATCATCGGCGCGCCGCTTGGCAAAAGATCGCAAGCACCCTTACTATTTCCTCTGAAGCGGCCCCCGGGCCGGGACTCACCAAGAACCATCCATATCTTCACCCAAAGAGTCATCAAGGAGTCATCATGTTGCTTTGGATCGCGATCATCCTGGCCGTTCTCTGGCTGCTCGGCCTGCTCGGCAGCATCGGCGGCGGGTTCATCCACCTGCTGCTCGTCGTCGCCGTCATCGTCCTGATCTTCCACTTCGTCCGTGGACGATCCTCGCGCGTCTAAGTACCGCGTAACCCGGCAATGGCGGGGGTGCTGACCTGGTCGGCTCCCCCGCCATTGCCATGTCCGGGCTAGCCTAGATCCGGTGGCCACCCAGGCCGCCGCCGGCCCTCAGGCCGGGGAAGGGAGTCCCGTGAAGAAGATCCTGTCCCGCGAACCCGGCTGGCGTCGGGAGGGGCAGATGCCCGACTACCGGTTCTCCCTTGCCAACGAACGTACCTTCCTGGCCTGGATCCGCACCGCGATGGCCCTCCTCGCGGGGGCCATCGCCATCGACCAGCTCACGCCGCAGATCGCACCCCAGCCTGTGCGGGTGGTGCTGTGCCTGGTGCTCTCTGTCATTGGCGCCCTGCTGGCCGTCGAGGCCTACCGCCGCTGGGCCCTGCAGGAACAAGCCATGCGGAACAACCGCGAACTCCCGCATGCCTGGCTGCTGGTGGCGATGACCGGAGTCATCGCCGCGGCCGCCGTCGTCTTCGCAGTCCTGATCCTGCTCGGCCGATGAGCGCCGCGGCCGACGGCGGAACGGTCCCGGGCCGGGACCCCGGCCTCCAGCCGGAGCGGACCTCACTGGCCTGGCGGCGGACCCTGCTGGCGCTCCTGGTGGCGGACTTCTTCATCTGGCGCTCCTGGCTCACTCACCTTGGGTTGGAACACGGCCAGGAACACATCCCCGAACAGGGCGGACCCGGCGGCTACGCGCTGGGCCTCGGAATTGCCGCCGCGGCCGCCGCGGCGGCAACGGTGCTGATCTCGGGCTGCGTCATTGTCCGGGCCCGGGTCCTGCGGCGCGGCACCGACGCCCCGTCCGCCGCCCTGCTCCGCACGGCCGCCGGTGCGGTCCTCCTGCTCGCCGCGGCGGTGTCCGCCAGCATCGTCCTCTCCCGCTGACCCACCCGAGGGAACGCCTCAGGGCGACGCCGCCGCTGTCATTGACCTCCGGCAGGGGCTTTACGCGATGCCGGTGGTGCCGAGCAGCAGGCCCACGGCGTAGGTGAACGCCATGGCCAGCGCACCGCCGATCACCAGGCGCAGGGTGGCCTTCCGCTTGGAGCTGCCGCCGATCCTGGCGCTGATGGTGCCCGTGATGGCCAGTGCAATGACGACGGCGACGAAGGTCAGCGGGATGCGCACCTCCGCGGGGGTCAGGATGATGGTCAGGAACGGCAGGATCGCGCCAACGGTGAAGGCGATGGCCGAGGCCATGGCGGCGTGCCAGGCGCTGACCACCTCGTGCTCGTCGATCTTCAGCTCGGCCTCAAGGTGCGCACCCAGCACGTCATGGTCGGTCAATTCCCGTGCCACCGTCTGGGCCGTAGCCGCCGAGAGTCCCTTCGCCTGGTAGATCGCGGCGAGCTCCGCCAGTTCGCCCTCGGGATCCTCCGCCAATTCGCGGCGCTCCTTCTCGATCAAGGCTCGCTGGCTGTCGCTCTGGCTGCTGACGGAGACATATTCCCCAAGAGCCATAGATACCGCGCCACCAACGACGGCGGCCGCGCCGGCCACCAGGATGGGGGTGACATCGTTCGTTACACCTGCCACGCCCACCACGGTCGCGGCGACGGAAACAATGCCGTCATTCGCGCCGAGGACGCCGGCCCGCAACCAGTTCAGCCTGGCGGCAATGCTCTCGTCGTGCGGTTCGTTGGCGTGCAGCGTGGCGTCAGTCATGGCCTTAGTAAAACACCCGGCGGCATGCCGCGCCACGATGATCCGCGGGCGGGCGGGATGGGACGCACGTCGTCGGACCCGCCGGAGGCCCGCCCGAAACCCGCCGGAAGCCCTCGAAGGCCCGCATGGAGGGCCCCTCCGGCTCTGGCGCGGCCCCCGCCCCGTGCCTAGAGTGGCCCCCAAACGCTCAAAAGACGGTCCAACGAAGGGACATCGATGTCATTTCAGGCCTACCTTGACTCCATCGAGGCTAAAACCGGACTCACCCCCAGGGAGTTCCTCAATGCCGCCCACCAGCGGGGCCTGACGGGCACCTCCGTGAAGGCCGGGGAAATCCTCGACTGGCTCAAGGCCGACTACGGGTTGGGCCGCGGCCACGGGATGGCCCTGGTGCATGTGTTCAAGCACGGCCCGGGCATCAGCGCCAAGCACGTCGGCACAACGGGCGCGCACAGCGATGCCACCGACACCCTGTGGCTCGACGGCAAGGACTCGAAGCCCGGGACGTAGGCCCTGAACTCAGACCCGGGGCACGCCGTCGGGGATCAGTGCCCGGCGCCGAGCTTCCCGCCGAGCCGTTCCCGCATCCGGACGCTGGCGTCGTTGAGACCCACGATCTTCACGTCCTTGCCGTGGTGGCGATACTTCTCCGTGATCGCATCCAGCGCCGCCACCGTGGAGGCGTCCCAGAGGTGGGACGCGTGCAGGTCGATCACCACGAACTCCGGGTCCAGCGCATAGTCGAACTGCGTATAGAGCTCGTTCGAGGAGGCGAAGAACAGCTCGCCGGTCACCGTGTAGGTGGCGGTGTCATGGCCACCCGCGGTGGAAACCGTGCGTTCCACGGTCACGAAGTGCGCCACGCGGCGGGCGAACAGCACCATGGCCACGAGCACCCCGACGCCGACGCCGACTGCCAGGTTGTGGGTGGCGACGGTGCCGATGACCGTGGCCACCATGACCGCGGTCTCGCTCTTGGGCATCATCTTCAGGGTGCGGGGCCGGATGCTGTGCCAGTCGAAGGTGGCCACCGACACGAAAATCATCACCGCCACCAGTGCCGCCATCGGGATCAGGGACACGATGCCGCCCAGCACCGCCACCAGGATCAGCAGGAAGACGCCGGCCAGGAAGGTGGAGATCCGGGTGCGGGCGCCGGAGGCCTTGACGTTGATCATGGTCTGGCCGATCATCGCGCAACCACCCATGCCGCCGAAGAAGCCGGTCACGATGTTGGCCACGCCCTGGCCCCAGGCCTCGCGGGACTTGGGCGAGCGGGTGTCGGTAATGTCGTCGACCAGCTTGGCCGTCATCAGCGACTCCAGCAGCCCCACGAAGGCCATGGCCAGGGCGAACGGGAAGATAATCTGCAGCGTCTCGACAGTGAAGGGGATGGACGGGATCAGCAGGGACGGCAGCGAATCCGGCAGTGCACCCTTGTCCCCCACGGTCGGGACGGCGACGGCGGCCAGCACGGTTATGAGCGTCAGCACCACGATCGCCACCAGCGGGGCGGGGACGGCGGTGGTCAGCTTCGGCAGCCCGAAGACGATCACGAGGCCGAGGGCCGCCAGCGGGTACACCAGCCAGGGGACGCCGAGGAGTTCCGGGACCTGGGACATGAAGATCAGGATGGCCAGGGCGTTGACGAAGCCCACCATGACCGAGCGCGGGATGAACCGCATCAGCTTCGCCACACCGGACAGCCCCAGGATAATCTGGAAAATGCCGGCGAGGATGACCGCCGCGATGAGGTAGTCCACGCCGTGGGACGCGACCAGCGGTGCCATCACCAGGGCCACGGCCCCGGTGGCGGCGGAGATCATGGCGGGACGGCCGCCCACAATCGAAATGGTGACGGCCATGGTGAAGGAGGCGAAGAGGCCGATCCGCGGATCGACGCCGACGATGATCGAGAACGCAATCGCCTCCGGGATCAGCGCGAGGGCAACGACGAGGCCGCCGAGGACCTCGGTCTTCAGCCGCCGCGGGGAGGCCAAGGTGGCCCGGACGGACTGACGTTCTTCTGGCGTTTGGGCGGGTGCGGGCACGGCGGTTGTCACGGCCACTGCTGGCTCCGTTTCTGATGGGGCGCCGGGGCGCCACGGATCCCGGGACCTGCCCGGGTCTGGCGAATGCTTGAATGCGTCGATTACGGGCGCCTCACTGCGCCTGAGAAGAGCGGGACGGCTTGGCCATCACACCGCGTTACCACCAACTCTACCCTAACGTGATGGTAGAGTTGAACGTCGAACGGACGGAGACCTTCATGACGGCCAACAGCACCACCATGCACATCGGCGAACTGGCGGAACGCACGGGCCTGTCCCTGCGCACCATCCGGCACTACGACGACGTCGGCCTGCTGCCCGCGTCCGCCCGCACCGATGGCGGCTTCCGCGTCTATTCGGAGGCCGACGCCGAACGGCTGATGGTGATCAAGCAGATGAAACCGCTCGGATTTTCCCTGGAGGAAATGGCTGAGATCCTGGCCCTGCTCGGCGCGGACACCCCCGCCGCCACCACCCCCCTCGCCGCATTTCTGGAGCGCGCCGAAATCCAGCGCGCCAAGATGGCCCGCAACCTCGCCCAGGCGGACGAGTTCATCGCCATGCTGGGCCGCAGGACCGCCTAGCCCCGCCTGACACACTCCCCGCCCCCCCGGTCACAAAGTGGCCCCGCGGGCGCGCCGAATGGCACCATTCTTGGATGCTTGAGGCAACTAAATCTTCAGACTCCCGCGCCGACGCGGACACCCCGGCCAATCCCGCCCTCGCCGCCGAGGCCCGGATCGCCCGCATCGCCGTTACGGTCTTCCCGCTCCTGGTGGTGGTGGCCGGCGTCGTGGGCTTCTTGGCACCGGGCGCCTTCAAGCCGCTCGCACCGAGCGTCCCGTATCTGCTCGGCATCATCATGTTCTGCATGGGGCTGACCCTCACTCCGCCGGATTTTGCCTCCGTGGCGAAGCGGCCGTGGGCCGTGGTGCTGGGCATCGTGGCGCACTACGTCATCATGCCGGGGGCCGGCTGGCTGATCGCTCAGGCGCTGCACCTCGAGCCGGAACTCGCCGTCGGCGTCATCCTGGTGGGCTGCGCGCCGTCGGGCACCGCCTCGAACGTGATGGCCTTCCTGGCCAAGGGCGACGTCGCCCTTTCGGTTGCCGTCGCCTCCGTCTCGACGCTGATCGCCCCGGTTGTCACTCCCCTGCTGGTGCTGTTCCTGGCCGGTTCCTACCTGCAGATCGACGCCGCCGGAATGGTGCTGGACATCGTCAAGACCGTGCTGCTGCCCGTGGTCGCGGGCCTGCTGGCGCGACTGTTCCTCAAGCGCGCGGTGGCCAAGGTCCTCCCGGCCCTGCCGTGGGCCTCGGCAGTGGTGATCTCCCTGATCGTGGCGATCGTGGTGGCCGGCAGCGCAAGCAAGATCGTCGCCGCCGGCGGCATCGTCTTCCTCGCCGTGGTCCTGCACAACGGCTTCGGCCTGGGCCTCGGCTATCTCGCCGGCAAGCTGGGCCGCCTGGACGACAAGGCCCGCCGCGCCCTGGCGTTCGAGGTGGGCATGCAGAACTCCGGCCTGGCCGCGACGCTGGCCACCGCGCACTTCAGCGCCCTGGCCGCCCTGCCCTCGGCCGTGTTCTCGCTGTGGCACAACGTCTCGGGGGCCATCGTGGCCGCCTGGCTGGCGCGCCGTCCGCTGCGCGACGCCTAAGCAGCTTTTCGTTTTACCGGGTGGGGCGCGTCGCTGTGGCGGCGCGCCCCACCCGCATTTCCGGCCTCAGCCGATCCGCGCCGCCTCGTCCAGGGTCCGGGCCTCGAAGTGCTCCAGCATGGGGCGGATCGCGGCCAGCCCGTGGGTAAAGGTTTCCGAGGCGCGCCACTGCTCGATCTGCTCCAGGGACTCCCAGGCGCCGGTGCTGATGAAGCGCTGGCGGACGTCCTCGTCGTGCATCAGCACGGCCTGGGCGCCGGGATAGTCCTCCTGCGTCTTCCTGGCCAGGTCCCGCCAGGCCTGGACGAAGTCGTTTTCGCGGCCGGGATGCACCAGCCAGATCCCCAGGCTGTAGACAGACATGGTCCGCCTCCGTTCTCGATGTGGGGCTGATTCCCCCAGCATCGGACTGGACCGAAGGCGCCGGTAGGGCCGGACTGCCCGCCGGCCGCTACCCGATCAGGGCCAGGACTGCTCCGGCACTGATGGTGCCGCCGGCGTCCGCCCGGACATCGGTGAGCGTCCCGTCCCGGTGCGCGGAGACCTGGGTTTCCATCTTCATCGCCTCGAGGACCACGACGGCGTCGCCGGCGGCGACCTCGGTCCCGGGCTCCACCAGCCACTTCACCACGGTGCCGGCCATGTCGGCGCGGAGTTCGGCCGGGTCGGCATCCCCACGGCCGGCGGAGTCGGCGACGTCGTCGCGGGCACTCACGCCGGGCGCAGCGGCGACGCCGTTCCCGCTGCGCATCCACCCGTCCAGCAGCTCCCCGGGGAGCCCGACGGCGAGGCGCTTGCCGTCCACCTCAACGGTGATGGTGCGGCGCGCGCCCTCGGGTGCGGCCGGGCTGTAGTTGGGGTCGGCCGGGATCCGGTCCGCGAAGTCCGTCTCTATCCAGCGGGTATGGACCTTCAGGGCGTCGGGGGCGGTGAAATCCTCGGCGTCGAGGACGGCTCGGTGGAAGGGCAGCACGGTGGCGACGCCGGTGATCTCCAGTTCGGCGAGGGCACGGCGGGCACGGCGGATGGCCTGCTGCCGGTCCGCGCCGGTGACGATCAGCTTGGCCAGGAGCGAGTCGAACTGCGGTGCCACGATCGAGCCGGCGCGCACCCCGGAATCGAGCCGGATGCCCTGGCCGGTAGGGCCGTTGAAACCGGTGACGGTACCGGGAGAGGGCAGGAACCCACGGCCCACATCCTCGGCGTTGAGCCGGAATTCGAAGGCGTGGCCGCGGGGTGCCGGGTCGCCGTCGAGGCCCAGCGGCTCTCCGGCGGCGATCCGGAACTGCTCCTGCACCAAGTCCACGCCGGTGGTTTCCTCGGTGACCGGGTGCTCCACCTGCAGGCGGGTGTTGACCTCAAGGAAGGCCACGGTCCCGTCGGCCGCGACGAGGAACTCCACGGTCCCGGCCCCGGTGTAGCGGGCCTCCCGGCAGACGGCCTTGGCGGCGTCGTAGATCTGCCGGGTCTGTTCATCGGTCAGGAACGGTGCCGGGGCCTCCTCGACCAGCTTCTGGTGGCGTCGCTGCAGTGAGCAGTCGCGCGTGCCGACGACGGCCACGTTTCCGTGCGTGTCGGCGAGGATCTGGGCCTCGACGTGGCGGGGCCGGTCCAGGTACCGCTCTACGAAGCACTCGCCGCGACCGAAGGCGGCGACGGCCTCGCGGACGGCGGAATCGAAGGCCTCCTCGACCTCGTCGAGGGAGCGGACCACCTTCAGGCCGCGGCCGCCGCCGCCAAAGGCCGCCTTGATGGCCATGGGCAGGCCGTGCTCCTCGGCGAAGGCGCGGGCCTCCGCCGCTGAGCCGACCGGGCCGTCGCTGCCTGCCACCAACGGGGCTCCGGCCCGGACCGCCGTCTCGCGGGCGGTGATCTTGTTGCCCAGCAGCAGGATGGCCTCCGGCGACGGCCCGATCCAGGTCAGCCCGGCGTCCAGGACGGCCCGGGCGAAGTCTGCATTTTCGGAGAGGAAGCCGTAGCCGGGGTGCACGGCGTCGGCGCCGGACGAGGCGGCCGCGGCGAGCAGCTTGGGGATGCTGAGGTAGGTCTCAGCCGGCGAGTTGCCGCCGAGCGCGTAGGCCTCATCGGCTGCGGAGACGTGGAGGGCGTCGGCGTCGACGTCGGCGTACACGGCCACGGAGGCGAGCCCCGCGTCGTCGCAGGCCCGGGCTATCCGGACGGCAATCTCTCCTCGGTTGGCGATCAGGACCTTGCGCATCAGGAACTCACTTCTGTGTCGGAGACTGTTGGGTTGTCGCTGGCGCTGTCCCTGTCGGCCCAGCGGAAGCGGATGATTCCGCCGATCGGGACCTGCCCGGCCCGGTCAAGGTGCTCGTCGACGACGACGGCGATCACCGGATACCCGCCGGTGACGGGGTGGTCGGCCAGGAAGAGTACGGGCAGGCCCTCGGGCGGGACCTGAAGCGCACCGGAGACGGTCCCCTCGCTGGCCAGTTCCCCGTCCCGGGTGCGGCGCAGCGGCGTACCGTCCAGCCGCATGCCCACGCGGTTGGACTGCGGCTTCACGGTCCACTCCTGGGCGGTGAGGGCGTCCAGGGCGGCCTGGTCGAACCAATCCGAGCGGGGTCCGGGGACGACGTCGAGCACGGTCACGCCCTCATCGGGGAAGTCGGGCTGGATCTCGGGGTGGCCCACCACGCCCGACTCTGCGCTGCCGCCGGCGGCCAGGGCCTGCCCGGCGGCCAGGGGGGCGGGCCCGAGGCCGGCGAGCGTGTCGGTGGAGCGGCTGCCCAGCACCGGCGGGACGTCGACGCCGCCGCGCAGGGCCAGGTAGCTGCGGAACCCGCTGGCGGGGGCGCCGAGGGTCAGGGTCTCGCCGTCGAGCAGCGCGAACGGGGTGGCCATGGGCACGGTCCGGTCGGGCGCCGCGCCGTCGTCACCGGCCGTGATGGTCAGCCCGGCTGGGGCACCGGTGACGGCGAGGACCTGGTCGCCCACGGCGCGGACCTGCAATCCCCCGGCCACCGTCTCGATCACGGCGGCGGACGCCGCGTTCCCCACCAGGCGGTTGGCCCGGCGGAGCGAGGCTCGGTCCAGGGCCCCGGCCGCGGATACGCCCAGGCCGGCGTGGCCGGTGCGGCCCAGATCCTGGATCAGGCTCTGCAGCCCGGGCGAAATGATGCGAAGTCCGGAGGAGGCTTCCTGCGCCGCTGCGTCGGCGGCAACGTCCGCGGCCGGTGCGGATTTGGGGGTGATGTCCAGGCTTTCCCGGACCGCGCGGAACTGGATCCGCTGGCCGGGGGCGGCGAGGGCGGGCTGGTCCCGGCCGAGGTCCCACATCCGGGCGGTGGTGTGTCCGATCAGCTGCCAGCCGCCCGGTGAACGGCGCGGGTAGACGGCGGAGTAGGTGCCGGCCAGGGCGACGGCACCGGCTGGCACGGCGGTGCGGGGCGAGCTGCGGCGCGGCACTTCCAGGGCGGTGTCTTCACCCAGCAGGTAGCCGAAGCCGGGGGCGAACCCGGCGAAGGCCACGGTCCAGAGTTGGCCGGTGTGGGCGGCCACGACACCGTCGGGGCCCAGCCCGGTCAGCCGGGCCACCTCGGCGAGGTCTTCACCGTCGTACACGGTGTCGATGAACACCAGGCCGCCGTCGCGCTGGACCGGGGCGGTGAGGTCGAGTTCCGGGAGGGTGGCGGCGATGCGGCGGGCGGAGGCCGGGGAGTCGGCGGTGACCAGGACCGTCCGCGCGGCGGCCAGCACGTCCACCTGGCCGGGCAGCGGGTGTTCCTGGAGCAGGGCCTGGAGGGCCAGGACGTCTCCGGTGCCGGCGAGTTCGGCGAGGACCGCGCGGGTCCCGGCAGGGCGGACGCCGGCCACCTTGCCCGTTCCGGCCTGCAGTGCCTCCCCCGTTGTCTGGGTCATCACGGGCCTAGACAAATGCGGCGGTGCCGATGCCGGCGTCGTTGAGGGCGGCGCGGACGGCAGCCGACATGGCCACGGCTCCGGGTGAATCGCCGTGGACGCAGATGCTTTCGGCGCGGATCTTCAGGATTGAGCCGTCGATCGCGCGGACGGCGGAGTCCGTGGCCATCCGGAGGACGTGTTCGGTAACCTCGGCGGGGTCGTGCAGGACGGCGTCCCGGCGGGTGCGCGATACCAGGGTTCCGTCGGGGTTGTAGGCGCGGTCGGCGAAGGCCTCCGTGACGGCCCGGAGACCGGCGGCCTCGGCCAGGCGCAGCACCTCGGAGCCGGGCAGCCCCAGGATGGGCAGGCCCGGGTCTACCGACTTCACGGCGTCGACGACGGCTTTGGCCTGGGCGGTGTGCGAGACGATCGCGTTGTAGAGGCCGCCGTGGGGCTTGACGTAGGTGACCTTGCCGCCTTCCGCGGCGGCGAGGGCCTGCAGCGCGCCGATCTGGTAGACGACGTCGTCCGCGAGTTCGCCCGGGTCGATGTCCACGAAGCGGCGGCCGAAGCCGGCAAGGTCGCGGTAGCCGACGTGCGCGCCGATGGTGACCCCGGCGGCGACGGCGTCCCGGCAGGTCTGGCGGATCACGCTGGGGTCGCCGGCGTGGAAGCCGCAGGCGACGTTGGCGCTGGAGACGGAGCGGAACATGGCGGCGTCGTCGCCGAGGCTCCAGCGCCCGTAAGATTCGCCGACGTCGCTGTTCAGGTCAATGGTGTTCAGCCCGGTGGTGGCCATGTGTGATCCTCGTCTCAAGGTTGCTTCCTACCTAGGATGCACCATGAATGAGGATTGTTCAACAATTTTCTATGCGGGTTAGCGCTTTCCCTTTTTGCGGGAGCCCTTGCCCCGGCCCTTGTCCGGGTTCGGGGCGTAGCGCTGGGCAACCTTGGGCTGCTTCACGGCCGGTCCGCGGCGGTCCGGCTTGGGCGCCCGCTTGGGCTTCTCCTGCTGGGCAGAGGGCTGCCGGGAACTGGCGGCGGTGCGTCCTCGGACAATCCCGATGAACTCCTCGATCACCTCGTCCGTGGACTCGCTGGGCCAGGCCAGGGCGATCTGCGTGACGGGAGCTCCGGTGAGACGCCGGGCGACGGTGTCCTTGACGTTGAAGTGCCGCGCCACGGACATCGGCAGGATCACCAGCCCGGCGCCGGAGGCTACCACCTGCAGGGCGGGTTCGGCACCGCCGAGGTCGGCCACGTCCAGGAACGTCTCGGCGGACAGGTCCTCCAGTGCCACCTCCTCGAAGAGGGAGATTTCGTGGCCCTTGGGCGCCACCACCACGGGCTGTTCCTCGTAGAGCGGGATGACACTAAGGCCCTCTCGGTCCACCGGCAGGCGGACGAAGCTCAGGTCCGCGGAGCCGTCGCGCAGGACGGCGAGCTGGGCGGCGTCGTCGGTCATAAAGGAGCCCAGCGGCACGTCCGGCATCCGCTCCTCCCAGCGGCGGATCCATTTGCCGGGCGTCACCCCGGCCACGTAGGCGAAGCGCAGCTCCCGGGGCTGGGGCGCGGACTCGTCATGGGGCTGGGTGGTTTCTTCTGCTGCGGGCACAGCTTCACAGTACCGCCCGGGCCTCCGGCGCGCGGGGGCGGCACCGGGGTCTATCCCGGCGTCGCTCCCGGGAGTGGGTGCATTGGTGCCCCGCGGGCGCGCCGACCGATACCCTTTAACCATGACCTCTGCAAACTCCCAGTCCATGAAGCCGGCCACCGTTGCCAAGAAACTTGGCATCTACCTGCCCGCCACGCCCCAGGAGTTCCAGGATTCGGTCATTACCCGTGAGGAATTCGCCGAGCTCCAGGCCAATCCGCCGGAGTGGCTGGCCGAACTGCGCCGCAACGGCCCGCACCCGCGTCCCGTGGTCGCGCAGAAGCTCAACGTCTCGATCAGCGGCCTGGCCCGCGGCGGCGTCGAGGAAGCGCTGACGACGGCGGAAATCACCGCGCTGCTGCAGGCTCCCCCGGCCTGGCTGGTGTCCGAGCGTGCCACCCACGCCGCCGTCCGCGCCGAGGCCCAGCGGGTCAAGGACGAGGCGGCGAAGAAGGCCGCCAAGAAGGCCCGCACCGAGTAGGACCCGGGCGGCCGTAAGCTGGCCGCGCCCGGCAACCGTCGTCCATTTAGACGGTTGGCCGCACATTCGACGTCTCCGGACGTCGATCCGGCAGGGAACCGTCGAAACGGCGGGCCCAGCCCACACGACCGGCGGGCGCCGGGCCTAGTCCTGGTGCAGCTGGACGTAGTTGCCGCAGCCGTCGTCGAGGATGGCCGTGGTGCCACCGGGACCGTCTGAGGGCTCGGTCAGGAACATGACGCCCTTGGCCGTGAGCCGCTCGTACTCCGCCCGCACATCCGGCACCCCGAACACGATCGCGGGCAGCCCGGCGTCGTGCACGGCGTTCATGTAGGAGGCGCCGATCGGGTTGTCGCTGGGTTCCAGCAGCAGCCCCACCGTGGCCGCACCCTGGGGGTCCTTGATGATGTAGAGATTGTGCTCCGGCATGGCCATCATGGTCTCGAAGCCGAGAATGCCGGTGTAGAACTCGTGGGCCGCGGCCGGGTCCTTGACATGTATACTGCACATTTTCAGTCGCATGGGCCCTAGGCTACGCGGCGGCCGCCGCCCTGGGAACGGGTGCGAGCGGCCCCACTGGGGACTTTGCGCCATTGACGGCCCGGCCCGGATGACCTGCAATGGAAGGAGCGGAACGCACCCGCCCGGGGGTTCCGCGGGAGGTGCGCGATGCCGTTTCCTGCAATGTTTGCCGTGACGGGGCTGTGGCAGTTGCTGGCCCTGACCCTGGTGGTGGCCATGGGCGCCGCCGGGTCCGCCGCTCTGGCCCGCAAGCACCACGCCGACCCCGCGACCCTCCCCGACTCCGTCTTCTGGGACGTCTTCGCCGGTGTGGCCGTGGTGGCGCCCGCGGTCCTGCTGGGCGCCCTCGCCTCGCCCGCGGCGGGTCTGATGCTCGCCGCCGTCGCCATAGCTTCGGCGGTGGCCAGCTTCCGCTGGACCCCGGCGTTCCTGCTCCGGCAGCGGATGAGGCAGGACGGCAGGCGGGCGACGGCTGAGGACGCTGAGGCCGCGGCCCGGCACGGAGAGGTGCTGGCCCGCTGGCAGCGCTACGAGCTGGATCCAGCCCTCTGCATCGACTACCCGCAGCTCAGCGACGCCCGGCACCCGGAGACCTCTGCCCTGTTCAAGGCCATGCGGCGGGCGGAACTGCTGCGGCCCGTTGCCGGCCGCGGCGGGAGCGCAGGTCCCGGCGGGCCTGGCCGGGCGGACGGACCCAGTTACAGCGACGCCGTGGCGCGGCTGGAAACCGCCTTGGCCGAGGCCGAGCGTTCCGCCGGTGCACTCGGCCAGCCACGGCTTTCACCAGGGAGTGCGCAATGACAGACATCACCATCATCGGCAGCGGCAACATGGCCCGGGCCATCGGGCTGAGGGCGGCCGCGGCCGGGGAATCCATCCAGATCCTGGACCGCAGCCCGGACAACGCGGCCCGGCTGGCGGCGGAACTCGGCGCCGACACCAGCTCCGGCGGCCTGGGCGACGTCCCCGAGGGCGACATCGTGGTCCTTGCCCTGTACTTCGGGCCGGCCAAGGAGGTCGCGGCGCACTACGGAGACACCCTCAGCGGCAAGACCGTGGTGGAGATCAGCAACCCGGTGAACATGGAGACCGGGGACTCGCTGCTGGTGGAGCCCGGCACCTCGGCGGCGGAGGAGGTGGCCCGGCTGCTGCCCGGCGCCCGGGTGGTGAAGGCCTTCAACACAACCTTTGCCGGGCCCCTGGCGGAGGGGTCGGTAGGCGGCCGGCAACTGGACGTGTTCATCGCCTCCGACTCGGAGCAGGCCCGCAACGAGGTGGCATCCTTTGCCGCCAAGGCAGGCCTCCGGCCGCTGCAGGTCGGCGCGCTCCGGCACGCCCGCGAGCTGGAGGGGATCCAACTGCTGATGATCGGGCTGCAGATGAATCCGGCTTACGAATCCTTCAACTGGCAGACAGCGCTAAACGTCATCGACTAAGAGGCAAGAGACGCAAACGACGGCGGGCGGCCCGGTCATCAG
>NZ_JBFBKP010000066.1:0-23153 GCF_040702285.1 Arthrobacter sp. NPDC080086 | reverse complement strand
TGTGGTGAGTGGCGGCAACATCGTGACGGAGAGCCAACAGCAGGCCGGCTCCGTCACCACTGGCATGGCATACAACGCCTTCGGTGAGGTGATCGAGTCGAGCTGCTCCATGATGTGCGCCGTCCAGCCGGTGATCCGGCTGGCGACGAACAGGGGAGTGAACGTCGGGGTGTCGAAGCCCATCAGGTGGTAGGTCGGCCCTGCCGGGTAGTCGAGGTTCGGCTTGATGGCCTTGGCCTCGTCCATGGCAGTCTCGAGGCCCTGGTACAGGCCCAGGAGTTCAGGCCGACCGTAGTGCGCGATCATCTTGTCCAGCGCCGCCTTCATGGTCGGGACGCGCGAGTCACCGTGCTTGTAAACGCGGTGGCCGAAGCCCATGACCTTCTTCTTCTTGGCCAGGGCATCCTCCATCCAGGCCTTGGCCCGGGCGGCGGCCTCCTCCAGCGACTCTTCCTGGCGGATGCCGATCTCGTCGAAGGTGTGCATGACGGCCTCGTTGGCGCCGCCGTGCAGCGGTCCCTTGAGCGCCCCGATCGCCCCGGTCACGGCCGAGTGCAGGTCCGAGAGCGTCGAGGTGATCACGCGCGCGGTGAAGGTCGAGGCGTTGAAGGAGTGCTCCGCGTACAGGATCATCGAGACGTTGAACGCCTCCACGACTTCCTGGACCGGCTCCTCGCCGAACGCCATCCAGAGGAAGTTGGCCGAGTAGCCGAGGTCGTCGCGGGGCTCCACTGGTTCCTGCCCGTGCCGGCGGCGCTGGTCATACGCCACCACAGCCGGCATCGCGGCGAACAGATCCACGGCCTTGGCCATGTTGGCCTCCCGGGAGGAGTCCTCCGCCAGCGGGTGCCGGGCGCCCAGTACCGACGCCGCCGTCCGGCAGACATCCATCGGGTGCGCCGTGACGGGAAGGGCGTCGATGACGGTCTTCAGCACCGGGTCCAGTGCACGTCCGGCGCGCTCCTTGGCGGTGAACTCCGCCAGCTGCCCATCGGTCGGCAGCTCGCCGTTCCAGAGCAGGTAGGCCACCTCCTCGAAGCTGCACTTGGCGGCCAGCTCCTGGACGGGGTAGCCGCGGTACAGCAGCGAGTTGGTTTCCGGGTTGACCTTGGACACCGCGGTGTAGTCCACCACGACGCCGGCAAGGCCCTTTTTGATCTCGTTGTCAGCCATGCTGAACTCCTTTGTTCCTAACGCCTGTTGTCCGGCCGGGGCCGGCGGTCCGGTGGGGTGTCAGATGCCGGGGATCTGGAAATTGAACACCCCGGTGTCGAAGCGGTTGTAGGCCTCGTAGTCCACGAGGTCGTACAGCCGTGCACGGGTCAGCATGTTGGGAACCTGTGCCTCCTGGGTGCCGTCTGATTTGATCGTCTCCAGAGTACGCTCCGCCGCGCCCATGGCACTACGAAGCAGGGTCACCGGGTAGATGATCATGTTGACGCCGACGCCGGCCAGCTCGTCCACCGTGAACAGCGCGCTCTTGCCGAACTCGGTCATGTTCGCCAGGATCGGCACGTCCACGGCGTCGCGGATGGCCTGGAACTCGGAGAGATCCTTCATGGCCTCGGGGAAGATCGCGTCGGCACCGGCCTCCACCAGGGCCTTGGCGCGCTGCTGGGCAGCCTCCAGGCCGTCGGTGGCGCGGATGTCGGTGCGGGCCATGATCAGGAAGTTCGGGTCCCGGCGGGCGTCGGCCGCGGCGCGGATCCGCTTGGTGGCGGTGTCCAGGTCCACGACGTTCTTACCGTCGAGGTGGCCGCAGCGCTTCGGGTTGAACTGGTCCTCGATGTGCAGGCCGGCCAGGCCGGCGTTCTCGAGTTCCTGCACGGTCCGGGCGACGTTCATCGGCTCACCGAAGCCGGTGTCCGCGTCCACGATCGAGGGCAGGTCCGTCATCCGGGCGATCTGCCCGGCCCGGGTGGCCACCTCGGTGAGCGTGGTCAGCCCGATGTCCGGCAGGCCCAGGTCGTTGGCCAGGACGGCGCCGGAGATGTACACGCCGGCAAAGCCCTTCTCCTCGATCAGCCGCGCCGAGAGCGGGCTGAACGCGCCGGGGAACTGCGCGATGGTGCCGGAGGAGAGCAGCTCGCGGAAACGGATCCGCTTCTGCTCCGGCGTGGTCTTCGAGTACAGCATTAGAAGAGTCCCTTCGGTGCGGCCGCCAGGTCGATCACGCCGTCGGCGGCCTTGATGTTCAGCTGGTCCAGCTCACCGGCGGCGAGCTCGGGCAGGCGGGCGGCTGCGGCGAGGAAGCGCTCGATCTCTTCCTCGGCCACCAGGCCCGCGGCGAGGGTGCGGAACTTGTTCACGTACTGCTCGCGGGCGAACGGCCGGGCGCCGAGCGGGTGGGCGTCGGCGACAGCGATCTGGTCGGTAATGACGGTGCCGTCCTTGAGCGTGATCTCCACCGAGCCGCCGAAGGCTTTCTCGGCGATGTCCAGGCTGTGGTACCGGCGGGTCCATTCGGGATCCTCCACCGTGGTGACCTTGTGCCAGAGTTCCACCGTGTCCGGCCGGCCCGCACGCTCGGGGGAGTAGGAGTCCACGTGGTGCCAGGTCCCGTCCTGCAGGGCGACGGTGAAGATGTACGGAATGGAGTGGTCCAGGGTTTCCCGGCTGGCGGTGGGGCTGTACTTCTGCGGGTCGTTCGCGCCGGAGCCGATCACGTAGTGCGTGTGGTGGCTGGTCTTGATCAGGACGGACTCGACGTTGGCCGGGTCCGTGACCTCCGGGTGCTCGCCGTGTAGCTTGCGGGCCAGGTCGATCCAGGCCTGCGCCTGGTACTCGGCAGAGTGCTCCTTGGTGTACGTGTCCAGGATGGCGCGCTTGGCCTCGCCCTCCTCGGGCAGCGGCACCAGGTAGTCCGCGGTGGGGCCGTCCAGCATCCAGGCGATGACGCCGTCTTCGCCTTCGTAGATCGGCACAGGGGAGGTCTGGCCGCGCATGGCGCGGTCTGCGGCCTCGACGGCCATCTTGCCGGCGAACGCCGGGGCGTGTGCCTTCCAGGTGGAGATCTCACCCTTGCGGGACTGCCGGGTGGCGGTGGTGGTGTGCAGGCCCTGGCCGACGGACTGGAAGATGGTCTCGACGTCGAGGCCCAGCAGGGTGCCGATGCCGGCGGCGGCGGAGGGGCCCAGGTGGGCGACGTGGTCGATCTTGTGCTTGTGCAGGCAGATGGCCTTGACCAGGTTGACCTGGATCTCGTAGCCGGTGGCGATGCCGCGGATCAGGTCGCGGCCGCTGGAGCCGACGTGCTGGGCGACGGCCAGGATCGGCGGGATGTTGTCGCCCGGGTGGGAGTACTCGGCGGCCAGGAAGGTGTCGTGGTAGTCGAGTTCGCGGACGGCCACGCCGTTGGCCCAGGCGGCCCATTCGGGGGAGACGCGCTCCTCGATGCCGAAGACCTTGGAACCCTTGCCGCCGGTGCTGGGGCCGTGGGTAAGGGCCTGGGCACGGGCGGCCACGATCGGCGCGCGGTTCAGCGAGGCGATGGCCACGGAGGCGTTGTCGATGATGCGGTTGATCACCATGTCGGTGACCTCGTCGGTGACCTCCACCGGGTCGGCGGCGACCTTGGCGATCTTGTAGGCCAGCTGGTCCTCGCGGGCCAGGTTTTCCTCGCTCTTGTAGACGCGGACGTGGTGTTCCTTGACCATGGTGCTCCTTCTGAGGGGTCCGTACCTAGTGCGGTACGTGGGTTGCTTTGACGTGGGAAAGACTGCGGTGCAGGTGAAGCGTGGTGGCGGCCTCGGCCAGCCGGGGGTTGCCCGCGGCGATGGCCTCGGCGATCGCCGCGTGCTCGGCGGCGGCGGCGGTGAGGCGTGCGGCGTCGTCGGCAGCGAGCCGGCGCACCCGGACCAGGTGCACGCGCAGGCTGCGCATCGCCTGGGCCAGGTAGGCGTTGGAAATGGCGGCGTCGACGGCGGCATCGAGCCGTCCGACAAGGTCGTAGTAGTCGTGCCGGGCGGGGTCGGCGCCGTTGATCAGCTCCGGCGCCCGCAGCAACTCGCGCTGCAGCCCGGCGAAGACGGCCTGATCGCCGCGTTCGGCGGCCAGCGCCGCGGCCTTGCCTTCCAGGGTTTCGCGGAGCTCGAAGAGTTCGTCGATGTCCTCCAGCGAGATGTCGGTGACGACGACGCCGCGGCCGCCCGCCGTCGTCGTCAAACCCTCCGCGGTGAGCCGGCTCAGCGCCTCCCGCAGCGGGGTCCGGGAGACGCCCAGGCGCTCGGACTGCTCCACCTCGGCGAGAACCGTGCCGGGAGCCAGCCGCCACTCGATAATGTCGTCGCGGAGTGCCGCATAGGCCCTGTCGCTGGCGCGCATGTTGCTCTCCTTCCTCACCGAATCCCCACCAGTGTATACACAGACTGCTTCGCATCCAAGCATTTCGGGAGAAAATCCCGATTACCCCCGTCTCTTGTATACAAAACCCTTGTGAGCTTTCGAGCATCCGTCTAGCATGGTCTGCATCACAATGTCGTGGAACGGGAGAACGCCATGGACAACGCCGGCAACTCGGAGACCTCGGAACGCAGCTCCGACACCAGCAGCTCGGAAGAACGCAACACTTCCAGCTACGGGAGCAGCTATGCGCGCAGCATGGACCAGCCGGAGGACTTCTGGCTCGACGCGGCCCGCAAGCTCGACTGGGGCGTCCCGCCCACCCGAGCCCTGGATTCGAGCCGCGCCCCGCTGTACGCCTGGTTCCCCGACGGCGAACTGAACACCTGCTTCAATGCCCTGGACCGGCACGTGGCCGCAGGCCACGGCGACCGAACGGCGCTGATCTATGACTCCGCCATGCTGGGCCTCCGGAAGAGCTTCACCTACGCCGAGCTGACGGACCAGGTGGCGCGGTTCGCGGGCGTCCTCCGCGCCCGGGGCGTGGGCCGCGGGGACCGGGTGGTCATCTACATGCCGATGATCCCCGAGGCGGCCATCGCCATGCTCGCCACGGCCCGGCTGGGCGCCGTCCACTCGGTGGTCTTCGGCGGCTTCGCGCCCAAGGAGCTCGCCGCCCGCATCCGCGACGCCGGCCCGGCCGCCGTCGTCACCGCCTCGGGCGGCATCGAGCCTGCCCGCCGGATCGAGTACCTGCCGGCCGTCGCGGAGGCGCTGGAGCTCGCCGGAACCCCGGACACCCCGGTGCTGGTCAAGGCCCGGGACGGCTTCGCCGACACCGCCGCGAACCACGGCGGCTGGCTGGACTGGGACACCGAGCTGGCGGCCGCCGAACCGGCGGCTCCGGTCAACGTCAAGGCCACGGACCCGCTGTACATCCTCTACACCTCCGGCACCACCGGCACCCCCAAGGGCGTGGTGCGGGACAACGGCGGCCACGCCGTCGCCCTGAGCTGGACGCTGGAGAACATCTACGACGTCGGCCCCGGCGACGTCATGTGGACCGCCTCCGACGTCGGCTGGGTGGTGGGCCACTCCTACATCGTCTACGGTCCGCTGCTGGCCGGGGCCACCACCGTCATGTACGAGGGGAAGCCGGTGGGCACCCCGGACGCCGGCGCCTTCTGGCGGGTGATCCAGGAGCACAAGGTCAACGTCCTCTTCACGGCCCCGACGGCGCTGCGGGCCATCCGCAAGGCCGACCCGGAGGCGGACCTGCTGAAGAACTACGACATCTCCAGCCTGCGGACCCTGTTCGCCGCGGGGGAGCGACTGGACACGGACACCTTCCATTGGGCCACCCGGGTTCTGGAGGTGCCGGTGGTGGACCACTGGTGGCAGACCGAGACCGGCTGGGCCATCTGCGCGAACCCCCGCGGCATGGCCGAACTGCCCATCAAGGCCGGGTCCCCGAGCGTTCCGATGCCGGGCTTCCGCCTGCGGGTCCTCGACGGCGCGGGGGAGGAAGTGGAACCGGGAACGGAGGGGAACATCGTCCTGGGCCTGCCGCTGCCGCCGGGCACCCTGGCCACCCTCTGGCGCAACGACGACCGGTACGTCTCCTCCTACCTGCAGGCGTTCGAGGGCTACTACGCCACCGGCGACTCCGGCTACCGGGACGAGGACGGCTACCTCTTCGTGATGGGCCGCACCGACGACATCATCAACGTGGCCGGCCACCGGCTCTCCACCGGGGCGATGGAGCAGGTGATCGGCCAGCACCCCGCGGTCGCCGAATGCGCCGTGATCGGCCTGGCCGACCCGCTCAAGGGCCAGCGGCCCAGCGGCTACGTGGTCCTCAAGTCCGGCGTCGACATCCCCGGGGAGGTGCTGGCCAAGGAGCTGGTGGCCCTGGTCCGGCGCGACATCGGCGCCGTGGCCGACTTCAAGCACGTCACCGTGGTGGAGGCGCTGCCCAAGACCCGCTCGGGCAAAATCCTCCGCAAGACCATGCGGCAGATCGCCGACGGCGAGGACTACGTGGTGCCCTCCACCATCGAAGACGCGGGCGTAATCGAGCAGCTGCTGGACACCCTGCGGCCCGACGCTGCGCGGTCCTGAACAGCGCGGTCCTGACCAGCGCGGTCCTGAACTGCGGTTCCTAGGACGCCGGCCGGCTCCAGCGGTATTCGTTCTCCGGCCGGCCCGGCGCGCCGTAGCGGGCCGTGCGGGCCACCGTCCCGGCGTCGGCCAGGTACTCCAGATAGCGGCGGGCGGTTACCCGGGACATGCCCAGGGCCTCCATCACCTCGCTGGCGGACACGGCCCCGGCCTGGCGCTTCATAAACTCCTGCACCGACTCCAGGGTGGAGGACGAGAGGCCCTTGGGCAGCGGCAGCTCCGAGGGGGCGCGCAGGCTCGCGAACGCCTGGTCCACGTCGCTCTGCGAGGCCCCGGTCCCTGGTCCGCCGGCAGCGGGGGAGGCCAGCTGTTCGCGGAACTGCCGGTAGCTGCGCAGCTTGTCCGCGAAAGTGGCGAAAGTGAAGGGCTTGATCAGGTACTGCACGACGCCGGTGGCCACGGCGCTGCGGACGATGTTCAGTTCACGCACGGCGGTGATGGCGATGATGTCCGCGAAGAGCCCGGCGGTGCGCATCCGGCGGGCGATGTCCAGGCCGTGCAGGTCCGGCAGGTTCATATCCAGCAGGACCAGCTCCACCGGCTGGCCCGCTGCGTTGAGCTCCGTCAGCAGGCGCAGGGCCGACTGCCCGTCCGGGGCGGATCCGGCGAGGGTGAAGCCCTCCAGCCGGCCGATGTACGCGGCGTGCGCGGCGGCCGCGATCGGCTCGTCCTCGACGACGAGCACACGGATCTCATTCATGGTGTCCCTCTGCAATACCGGCCGCCGCGTTCCCCGCGGCCTGCCCCGTCGGCAGGCTGACCCGGAACAGCGCCCCGGCCGGGCTGGTGATTGTCATGGTACCGCCCAGCCGCCGGACCGCCTGCCGGACCAGGGCCAGGCCCAGCCCGCGGCCGAAGGGCCCGGGCTCCTTGGTGCTGAAGCCGTGCCGGACGACGTCGTCCACCGCCGCCGGGTCGATGCCGGGCCCACTGTCCTCCACGGTGATCTCCAGGGCTTCCGGTGCGGCGGTGAAGCTCAGCTCCACCAGCCGCGGCGGGGGAGCGTCCGCGGCGGCGTCGATCGCGTTGTCCAGCAGGTTGCCCAGGATGGTCACCAGGTCCTGCACGGCCAGTCCGGTCACGGCGGTGGAGCCGGCCGTGGTGAGGATCAGTTCCACGCCGCGTTCGTGCGCCTGGGCGGACTTGCCCATCACCAGCGCCGCCAGTACCGGCTCCTCGATGGAGCCCACCAGGTCATCGGTGAGCCGCTGGGACAGCTCCAGGTCCTTGGTGGCGAAGTCCAGCGCCTCGGCGTCCCGGCCCAGCTCCATCAGCGAGACGATGGTGTGCAGCCGGTTGGCGTGCTCGTGCGTCTGGGCCCGCAGCGCGTCCGAGAGCGTCCGCATGGTCTCCAGCTCGCTGCCCAGGGACTCGATCTCGGTCCGGTCCCGGATGGTGGCCACCGTCCCGAAGACCGGCCGCCGCGACGACCCCCGCTGCCGCCGTACCCCCCGCGATGCTGCCAGCGGCCCCGGAGCGGGACCCACCGCGGGGCCCTGATTGACCACCAGCACGCGCTCGCCGGTGAGGTGGATTTCGTCCTGGGCCACCCGCCCGGACCGGAACAGTTCCCGCAGGCTCGGCGCCAGCGGCAGCTCCGCCAGCGTGGGGGCGTCGGCCGGCCGGGCGACACCGCCCCGGTCCGCGCTGTGGTTTGCGCCGGGGTTTGCGCTGCGGGTGATGCCCAGGGCGGCACCGCCGTCGGCGTCCACCGCCGCGTCCGCGGGCCGCGGCGGCACGCCCAGCAGCGCCGCCGCCTGGTCGTTGTACATCACCACCCGGCCGCGCGGGTCGATCAGGATCACGCCCTCACGCACCGAGTGCAGCACGGACTCGTAGTAGGCAAACAGCTGGGCCAGCTGCTCCGGGCCCCAGCCCCGGGTCACGCGCCGCAGGTACCGGCCCAGCAGCCAGGACGCCACCGAGCCCCCGGCCAGCAGCGCCGCCGCGATCACCAGCAGGGCCGGCAGCCGGCCGGAGAACGCCACGTCCACCGTTCCCACGGTCACGCCCGCGGCCACCAGCGCCTTGACCGTGCCGTTGGCGTCCTTGACCGGGGCGATCGTGCGCACCGAGGGGCCCAAGGTGCCGGCCATGATCTCGGTGAAGACCCGGCCCTGCAGCGCGGCATCGATTGACCCGATGTACGGTTTGCCCAGCTCCTCGTCGCGGGGGTGGGTCCAGCGGGTCCGGTCCGGGGCCATGATCGTGATGAAGTCGGCCTGGGCGTCCCGCATCACCTCCATGGCGTACGGCTGCAGCAGCGCCGACGGGTTCGGCGCCGCGGCGGCCTGCAGGACCAGCGGGTTGTCCGCCACCGCGGTGGCGATCCCGGCCATCCGCCGACCGGCTTCCTGGTACGCGTGGTCCCGCGCGTCCACATAGGTGGCGGTCCCGACGACGGCGGTCAGCGCCAGCATGAACAGCAGATGGGCCACGAACAGGCGCCGGGCGATGCTCCAGTGGTGGATCAAAGTGCACCCTCCATGACCAATATGAACGCAACGGTGATGCGCGTCACTCCGTACCCAATGATGGAGGAACACGCAGAAAGGACGGATGCGTCCACGGACAGCATCGACGTCCAGCCTATCCAAGGAGAAATACCATGGCCTCTCAACGAGGAGAGTCAGCGGCAACGGCCGCGGCGCCGGTCAAGCGCAAGGGGCTGGACAAGTCCCACTACCTGTACATCGCGGTCATCGTGGCCGTCGTCCTCGGCGCCGTCGTCGGCCTGATGTTCCCCGAGGTCGGAAAGTCCCTCAAGCCCCTCGGCGACGGGTTCATCAAGCTGATCAAGATGATGATCGCCCCGGTCATCTTCTGCACCATCGTCCTGGGCATCGGCTCCATCGCCAAGGCGGCCACCGTCGGCAAGGTCGGCGGCCTGGCACTGGGCTACTTCATCGTCATGTCCACCTTCGCCCTGGCCATCGGGCTGGTCGTCGGCAACCTGATCCACCCGGGCACCGGCCTGAAGCTGGCCCCGTACGATCCGAACAAGAAGGCTGCCACGGACAGCACCGTCGACTTCCTGCTCGGCATCATCCCCGGCGATATCCCCGTCCTGCCGACCCTCCTCGCCGCCATCCTGGTCGGCTTCGCGCTGCAGAAGATGGGCACCCAGGGCGCCCCGATCCTCAAGGCCATCGGCCACGGCCAGGCCCTCGTCTTCCGCATCCTGATCATGATCATGTGGCTCGCCCCGGTAGGTGCCTTCGGCGCCATCGCCGCCGTCGTCGGCGCCACCGGCGTCCAGGCCATCATCAGCATGGCCACCCTGATGGTCGCCTTCTACATCACCTGCGCCGTGTTCATCGTCGTGATCCTCGGCGGCATCCTGCAGGTCGTCTCCGGCGTCAACATCTTCCGCCTGATGAAGTACCTGGGCCGCGAATACCTGCTGATCTTCTCCACCTCCTCCTCCGAGGCCGCCCTGCCCCGCCTGATCGCCAAGATGGAACACCTCGGCGTGTCCAAGCCGGTCGTCGGCGTCACCGTCCCCACCGGCTACTCCTTCAACCTGGACGGCACCGCGATCTACCTGACCATGGCCTCCCTCTTCGTCGCCAACGCCATGGGCACCCCGCTGGACTTGGGCGCCCAGGTCTCGCTGCTGATCTTCATGATCATCGCCTCCAAGGGCGCAGCCGGTGTCACCGGCGCCGGCCTGGCCACCCTGGCCGCCGGCCTCCAGGCCCACCGTCCGGAACTGCTCGGCGGCGTCGGCATGATCGTCGGCATCGACCGGTTCATGTCCGAGGCCCGCGCGCTGACCAACTTCACCGGCAATGCCGTCGCCACCATCCTGATCGGCACCTGGGTCAAGGAGATCGACGGCGGCCAGGTGGAGCGCGTCCTCTCCGGCGCCGTCCCGTTCGACGAGCAGACCATGATCGCCGGCCACGTGGCCGGCGAACCGGCCGGCGAAGCGGCCGCAGAGTCCGCCCGCCAGCAGGTGCCGGCCAACGCCTAACCGGCTGCCGCACCCGCAACGCATCACCGCGAAACCGCCCGGACGCCCCGCCGCGTCCGGGCGGTTTCGCGTCCCCGGCCCGGCCTCCCCGCGGCAACCCTCGACCTCTACCAGAAGGTCAAGGCGCGCAAAACGGCGGTTGTCAAGGTCCGTCGAATACCGTGTCGGGGGCTGTAACCTTGGGAGGAATAACGATCGCCGCCGATGAACCGCGGCGGGATCGGGCAGCAAATATCACCGTCATCGAAAGTGTGGATAGATACGTGAGCAGCGAACAGGGGTCAGCCACCCTGGAAGGCACCGGACTCGACCTGGACGACGCCGTCATGGGGCCCACCGGGCGTCCCCTGCGTGAGTTCCCTGAGCCCGCGCCGCTGTCCTCCCACGGCCCGGCCCGCGTCATCGCCATGGTGAACCAGAAGGGCGGCGTCGGTAAGACGACGTCCACCATCAACCTGGCCGCGGCCCTGGCCGAGTACGGCCGCCGCGTCCTGCTGGTGGACTTCGACCCGCAGGGTGCGCTGTCCGCCGGCCTCGGCACCAACCCGCACGAGCTGGACCTGACGGTCTACAACGTCCTGATGGACCGCAAGGTGGACATCCGCGACGCGATCCAGAAGACCGGCGTCGAGAACGTGGACCTGCTCCCGGCCAACATCGACCTCTCCGCCGCCGAGGTGCAGCTGGTCAACGAGGTGGCCCGCGAACAGGTCCTGGACCGGGCACTCAAAAAGGTCGAAGACGACTACGACGTCGTCCTGATCGACTGCCAGCCCTCCCTTGGCCTGCTCACGGTCAACGCCCTCACCGCCGCACACGGCGTCATCATCCCGCTGATCTGCGAGTTCTTCGCCCTCCGCGCCGTGGCGCTGCTGGTCGAGACCATCGACAAGGTCCAGGACCGGCTCAACCCCCGCCTGCAGGTCGACGGCGTCCTCGCCACCATGTACGACGCGCGGACCCTGCACGGACGCGAGGTCATCGCCCGGCTGGTGGAAGCCTTCGGTGACAAGGTCTTCGAAACCGTCATCAAGCGCTCCATCAAGTTCGCCGACGCCACCGTCGCCGCGGAACCGATCACCAGCTACGCCGGGAACCATGCCGGCGCGGACGCCTACCGCCGCCTGGCCAAGGAACTGATCTCGCGCGGCGGCGCGCCCTAGGCACCGTGACGGCGACGCTCACCGCGCCGGAGGAGCTGTCACCGGCGGCGAAGAAGCCCGGCTTCGAGGTCCGGCTGGCCAACTTCACCGGCCCCTTCGACCTGCTCCTGGGCCTGATCTCCAAACACCAGCTGGACATCACCGAGGTGGCGCTGGCCACCGTCACCGACGAGTTCATCAAGTACACCCGGAAGCTCCAGGAGCAGGGGGAGGACTGGGCCCTGGACGAGGCCAGCGAGTTCCTGGTGGTGGCGGCCACCCTGCTGGACCTCAAGGCCGCCCGGCTGCTGCCCGCCGGCGAGGTCGAGGACGCCGAGGACGTGGCGCTCCTGGAAGCCCGGGACCTGTTGTTCGCCCGGCTGTTGCAGTACAAGGCCTTCAAGCACGTCGCCGGCCTGCTCGGCGCCACCCTGGAACAGGAGGCGCAGCGCTACCCCCGCCAGGTGGCCCTCGAGGAACACTTCGCCGCGCTGCTGCCGGACCTGGTCTGGAAGCACACCCCGGCCCAGTTCGCCGCCCTCGCCGGCGCCGCGCTGACCCCCAAGGCCGCCGCACCCACCGAGGTGGGCCTGGCGCACCTGCACGGCAGCCCCGTCAGCGTCCGGGAACAGGCCGAGATCCTCGGGCTGCGCCTGCGGCAGGGCCGGCCGCTGACCTTCCGGGCCCTGACCGCCGACGCCGAATCCACCCTGGTGGTGGTGGCCCGCTTCCTGGCCCTGCTGGAGATGTTCCGCGACAAGGCGGTCTCCTTCGACCAGCTGCAGCCCCTCGGTGAACTCTCCGTGCACTGGACGGCCGCCGACCCCGAATGGAACAGTGCGGCCCTGAGCGAGGAATACGAGGACCAGCCATGACCACCGGACCAGAGACTCGCCCCGGACCGGCTGGCACCCCCGCCGGACAGCCGGACCCGGGAACCCCCGACGTCGCGGATCTTCCCGGCGGCGTCCGCGCCGCGCTGGAGGCCGTGCTGATGGTGATCGACGAACCGGCGACGGCGGCGCGGCTCGCCGCGGGCCTCGGCCAGCCCGTCGACGTCGTCGAGGACCTGCTCGAGGACCTGCGGCGGGAGTATAACGGCTATACTGGAAGTTCCCCGGATGTGGCCACAGCCCCCCGGGGTTTCGAATTGCGGAACATCGCCGGTGGCTGGCGGATCTATTCCCGGGCCGAATTCGCCGACGTGGTTGGCGGATTCGTGCTCGAAGGCCAGACGGCCAGGCTGACGCAGGCGGCGCTCGAAACGCTCGCCGTGATCGCCTACCGGCAGCCCGTATCCCGGGCCAGGGTCTCGGCAATTCGAGGCGTCAACGTCGACTCCGTGGTGCGGACGCTCGTGCAGCGCGGACTGATCGAGGACTCGGGACATGATCCCGAATCCGGGGCAGTCCTCTACCGCACCAGCTCGTATTTCCTGGAACGGATGGGGATCGGGTCGGTGGCGGAACTGCCCCAGCTCTCCCCGCACCTTCCCGGACTCGAGGGCATCGCGGAGTACTACGACGCCGGACGCATGTAACAGCACCACACACCAGCGGGCAGCCACGCAGCCTGCGCACAGATTTCACCATAACGAAGGACGGGTCATGACACAGGCGGGACGCCAGGGTTCACCACGTAACGGTTCGGGACGGACCGGAGCCGGCAACAAGGCCGGACACAACACACCGCGCAGCCAGGGAGCCGGCGGCGCCGGCCGCGGCCAGCGCGACGCCGGCAAGGGCGGCTTCTCCGGCGGAGCTGACCGCGGCTTCAAGCGGCCCAAGCCCCGCGAGGAAGCCTTCATTGACCCGGACCTGAACCCGGGTCCGGCGGAGCCGGGACAGCGCGGCGGCAAGCCCGCGGCGAAGAAGCCCGGAGCCCGCAAGCCCGGCGCCGGCAAGGCGCCGGGCACCCCCGGCGCCGTGAAGCCCAAGGCCCGCATCGGGGCCGGCGCCGCCAAGGCCACCGGCTCGAAGGCCTTCGGCAGCGAACGCTTCGGCCAGAACCTCGGCCCGGTCCGCAAGCCCGCCCGCAAGCGCGGCCCGCGCGGCGCCGTGCCGCAGTCCGAGCTGCACGATGCCGACGGTGTCCGCCTGCAAAAGGTCATGGCCTCCGCCGGCGTGGCCTCCCGTCGCGTCTGCGAAGAGATGATCGCCGAGGGCCGGGTCGAGGTGGACGGCCACGTCGTCACCGAACTGGGCATGCGGGTGGACCCCGCCACCTCCGTGATCCACGTCGACGGCCTGCGCATTCAGCTGGACGAAAACATGGTCTACATGGTCTTCAACAAGCCCAAGGGCGTTGTCTCCACCATGGAAGACCCGGACGGCCGGCCGTGCATCAGCGACTTCGTCCGCAACCACCACGGCGAGCGGCTCTTCCACGTGGGCCGGCTGGACGTCGCCACCGAGGGCCTGCTGCTGCTGACCAACGACGGCGAACTGGCCAACCGGCTGACGCACCCCTCCTACGAGGTGCCCAAGACCTATCTGGTCCAGGTCCGCGGCCCGTTCCCGCAGGGCGTCGGCGCCCAGCTGAAGGCCGGCGTCGAGCTGGAAGACGGCATGGCCTCGGTGGATTCGTTCCGGCTGGTCGACTCCACCCCGGGCCACGTGCTGATCGAGGTGGTCCTGCACTCGGGGAAGAACCGGATCGTTCGCCGCCTCTTCGACGCCGTCGGTTTCCCCGTGCTGCGCCTGGTCCGCGTCAAGGTCGGCCCCATCGGCCTGGGCGACCAGCGCCAGGGCAGCATCCGCAACCTCGGCAAGCAGGAAGTCGGCCACCTGCTGGCATCCGTGGGGCTGTAAGCATGTCCGCTTTCCGCACCCACGGCCGCGGGCACCTCAACGGCCCCGTGGTCGTCGTGGGCACCGGGCTGCTGGGCACCAGCATCGGGCTGGGCCTGCGCGGCCGCGGCGTCCCGGTGTACCTGACCGACCCCTCGCCGACCAACCAGGCCGTCGCCGTCGACATCGGCGCCGGCCTGCCGCTGGAGCGGCTCGAGGGGGAGGCCCCGGAGCTCGTCGTCGTGGCGGCCCCGCCGGACGTGACGGCCGACGTCGTCGCCCGCGCCCTGGCGGATTACCCGGACGCCACCGTGGTGGACATCGCCAGCGTCAAGGCGGGCATCCAGGCCGAGCTCCGCGACCGCGGGGCCGACCTGGGCCGCTACGTCGGCACCCACCCGATGGCCGGCCGGGAGAAGTCCGGGCCGGTGGCCGCGCGCGGCGAACTCTTCACCTCCATGCCGTGGGTGCTGTGCCCGACGCCGGAGACCCGGCCCGAGGCCCTCACGACGGCGCGCACGCTGGCGGGCGACCTCGGCGCCGTCGTCGCCGAATTCGACGCCCAGGAACACGACGACGCGGTGGCGCTGGTCTCGCACCTGCCCCAGGTGATGTCCTCGCTGCTGGCCAGCCGGCTGCAGGGCACGCCCCTGCACGCCCTCTCCCTCGCCGGGAACGGGCTCCGGGACACCACCCGGATCGCCGCCAGCGACCCGACGCTGTGGGTGCAGATCCTCGGCGCCAACGCCGGGCCCATGGTGGGGCTGCTGCACGGTGTCCGGGAGGACCTGAACCGCCTCATCGGCACCCTGGAGAACCCCACCGCGCCCGGCGCACGGCTGGACCTGGCGCAGCTGATCAGCGAGGGCAACGCCGGCCAGGCCCGCATCCCGGGCAAGCACGGCGGGCCGCCGCAGGCCTACTCCTGGCTCACCGTCCTGGTCGACGACACGCCCGGGCAGATCGCCCGGCTGCTCACCGAGATCGGCGAGATCGGCGTCAACCTCGAAGACCTGCGCCTGGACCACTCGTCCGGCCAGAACGTGGGCATGGTGGAGATCTCCGTCCTGCCCAACAAACACGAAATGCTCATCGAAGCCCTCAACGACCGCGGATGGCGGGTACTCCAGTAATGACCCAGGAAACAGCAGCAGTAGCGACGGACGTGGTCCGTCCCGGCAAGAGCCTCGTCGTCGCCATTGACGGGCCCTCCGGGTCGGGCAAGTCCAGTGTCAGCAAGGAGGTGGCCCGCCGGCTCCGGCTGGCCTACCTGGACACCGGCGCGATGTACCGGGCCCTGACCTGGTACTGCCTCGACGCCGGGACCGACCTGGCCGACGGGCAGGCCGTCGAGGACGCCGCCGAAGTCCTGGACCTGGACATCAGCACCAGCGCGGGGGAGGAGTACGTGCGCGTGGGCGGCGTGGACATCACCGACGCCATCCGTGAACCCTCCATCTCCGCCGCGGTCAGCGCCGTCGCCACCAACCTGGGCGCCCGCACCGAACTGATCCGCCGCCAGCGCGCACTGATCGACAAGCACCACCGCCGCATGGTGGTGGAGGGCCGGGACATCACCACCGTCGTCGCGCCCAACGCCGAGGTGCGGATGCTGCTGACCGCCAGCGAGGAGGCCCGGCTGCGCCGCCGCGGCCTGCAGCTGGGCGGCACCCAGAACGCCGAGCAGCTCGCCGCCCAGGTGACGGCGCGGGACGCCAAGGACTCCACCGTGGTGAACTTCACCCGGGCCGCCGACGGCGTGGTCACCCTGGACTCCTCGGACCTGGACTTTGAGCAGACCGTCGACGCGGCCCTCGGGATCGTGCGCCGGGTCGTTGAGCACGCGCCCTTCACCCGTGACTGAGCGCGCGGCCGCGGTCCCCGGACGCCTGTTCCTCACCGGAACCATGGCCTGGAGCCGCCCCGTGGGCTGGGCGCTGGACCACCTCGTCTACCGGACCACCGTCAGCGGACGGGCCAACGTCCCGCAGGCCGGCCCGGTGATCTTCGCCGGGAACCACATCAGCTACCTCGACGGGCCGGTGATGTTCGGTGCCGCCCCGCGGCCGATGCACATCCTGGTCAAGCAGGAGATGTTCGGCGGCGTCCTGGGCCGGGTGCTGACCGCCGCGGGCCAGCTGCCCGTGGACCGGTCCGGGGACCGGGCGGCGCTGCAGCGCGCCAAGGCCATCCTGGACGCCGGATCCTGCGTGGGCATCCTCCCCGAAGGCACCCGGGGGAGCGGCCAGGCGGCAGCGATCAACAACGGGGTGGCCTGGCTGGCGCTGAACTCGGCGGCCACCGTCATCCCGGTCGCCATCCTCGGAACCCGCACCGGCGACGAACACCTCAACACCGTGCCCCGCCCGGGCCGCCGGCTGCACGTCAGCTTCGGCCCGGCGTTGACCGCGGACCGCAGGCCGGGGGAGACCGGGCGTGCTTCAATGGACAGGGTGGGAACCGGGATCCGTGCTGCGCTGGCGCGGCACGTCCAGGACACCATCCAGGCCAGCGGACACCGCCTGCCCGACGCGGAAACAGCAAGCGCCGGATCAGCAGCACCGCAATCAGAACCACCGCATGAACGCCAGACAGCAGTAGCCGGAGAGCCGGCAGATCACCACCTAAGGAAAGTGCAATGAGCGATACGACTCAAACCTCCGGCAACTTCGGCGCCGGCGAAGACGAATACACGCCCACCGGCACGGACCAGGTGGCGGAGAACCTCGCCGCCCTGGACGACGACGAGGCCGACCTCCGCGCCGCGTCGCTGCGCGCCGGCCTGGAGGACTACGAGCTCGACGAGGACGACGCCGCCCTGCTCAGCGGCGACTTCGACGACGAGGATTTCGACGGCCCGCTGAAGCTGGACCCGGTCCTGGCCATCATCGGCCGCCCGAACGTGGGCAAGTCCACGCTGGTCAACCGCATCCTGGGCCGCCGCGAGGCCGTCGTCGAGGACACCCCCGGCGTCACCCGCGACCGGGTCATGTACTCAGCGCACTGGAACGGCCGCAACTTCACCCTGGTGGACACCGGCGGATGGGAGCACGACGCCCGCGGCATCCACGCCCGCGTCGCCGAGCAGGCCGAGATGGCCGTGGAACTGGCCGACGCCGTGCTCTTCGTGGTGGACTCCGCCGTCGGCGCCACCGCCACCGACGAGGGCGTCATGAAGATGCTCCGCAAGTCCAAGAAGCCGGTCATCATGGTGGCCAACAAGGTGGACGACTTCGCCCAGGAAGCCGACTCGGCCGCGCTCTGGGGCCTCGGCTTCGGCGAGCCCTACCCGGTCTCCGCCCTGCACGGCCGTGGCGTGGCAGACCTGCTGGACCACGTGATGGATGTCCTGCCCGAGTTCTCCACCATCGAGGGCCTGGAACGCAGCGGCGGCCCCCGCCGCATCGCGCTGATCGGCCGCCCGAACGTGGGCAAGTCCTCGCTGCTGAACAAGCTGGCCGGCTCCGAGCGCGTCGTCGTGGACAACACCGCCGGCACCACCCGCGACCCGGTGGACGAATTCATCGAGCTCGGCGGCCGCACCTGGCGCTTCGTGGACACCGCCGGCATCCGACGCCGCCAGCACATGGCCCAAGGCGCCGACTTCTACGCTTCCCTGCGCACCCAGAGCGCGCTCGAAAAGGCCGAGGTCGCCGTCGTGCTCCTCGCCGTGGACGAGGTGCTCAGCGAACAGGACGTCCGCATCCTGCAGCTGGCCATCGAATCCGGCCGGGCGCTGGTGCTGGCGTTCAACAAGTGGGACCTGCTGGACGACGAACGCCGGATCTACCTTGAGCGCGAGATCGACCGCGACCTGGCCCACGTGGCCTGGGCCCCCCGGGTGAACATCTCCGCCAAGACCGGCTGGCACAAGGACCGCCTGGTTCCCGCCCTGGACACGGCGCTGGAAAGCTGGGACAAGCGCATCCCCACCGGCCGGCTCAACGCCTTCCTCGGCGAACTCGTGGCAGCGCACCCGCACCCGGTCCGCGGCGGCAAGCAGCCCCGCATCCTCTTCGGCACCCAGGCCTCCAGCCGTCCGCCGAAGTTCGTCCTCTTCACCACCGGGTTCCTGGACCCGGGCTACCGCCGCTTCATCACCCGCCGCCTGCGTGAAACCTTCGGCTTCGAGGGCACCCCGATCGAGGTCAACATGCGGGTCCGGGAAAAGCGCAGCAAGAAGCGTTAATTCGGACACATCGGAGGGAAAAGTGCCCGTGGCGGCGGCGAAATGTCACGGGCACCCTCCGGAATCGTGTAAGCTTTTCAAGGTGGTTCGGCCGGACTGCTCAGTGAATACGGCAGGGAGAAATCCCTCCGGAGCCACGGAGCGGAGAACGACGGAACCAGCGGGCTGTAGCGCAGCTTGGTAGCGCACTTGACTGGGGGTCAAGGGGTCGCAGGTTCAAATCCTGTCAGCCCGACCAACAGAAAAAACCCCGTCCTTGCCGGAAACGGCAGGGGCGGGGTTTTCTGCTTTCCCGGGTAACCCGCCGCGGCGCGGGCTGCTCCGGGGGCCGGTTACTTCAAGAAGCGCGAGGTGCGCCTGTCCGCGAGGATTTTCCCCTTCGTCTGGCAGGTGGGGCAGTACTGCAGGGCCGTGTCCGCGAAGGAGACCTCCCGGACGGTGTCCCCGCAGACCGGGCACGCCTCCCGGGCGCGCCCGTGCACCCGCAGGTGGGTCCGCTTCGTGTCCTTGAGCTCGGCCGGCGGCTTCCCGGCGGCCTCCGCCACGGCCGCGCCGAGCACCTCATGGATCGCCCGGTAGAGGCGTTCGACGGCGTCGCGGTCCAGGGACGCGGCGATCGCGAACGGGGAGATCCGTGCCGCGTGCAGGATCTCGTCGCTGTAGGCGTTGCCGATCCCGGCCATGATGCTTTGGCTGCGCAGCACTCCCTTGACCTGCTGGGAGTGGGCGGCCAGGATCGCCGCGAGCGATTCGACGTCGAAATCCTTGCCCAGCGGGTCCGGCCCCAGCGCCGCGATCCCCGGAACCTCGGCCGGGTCCCGGACCAGGTACACGGCCAGGCTCTTGCGGGTCCCCGCCTCGGTCAGGTCCACGTCCACGGGACCGGCGCCGCCGGTCAGGGACAGCCGGACCGCGATGTGCCCGCCGCCGCGCTTGAGTACGGCCCCGGTGGGTGCCTCCGTCATCCGGACCCAGCCGGCGCGGGCGAGATGGAAAACCAGGAACAGCCCGTCCGCCTCCACCGCCACGAACTTCCCGTACCGCCGGACGCCCGTCACCGTGCGGCCCTCGAGCGCGCTGATCGGGGGATCGGCGGTCTTCAGCACGGCGAAGGAGACCACCTGGATGCCGGCGACCTCGCAGCCGGCCAGACGGGCGGCGAGGAAGTCCGCCAGCGCCGCGACTTCGGGCAGTTCAGGCATGGGCTAACACGTTCCATTCCGGTGCAGGGGCGGCCATGGCCCCATCATGCCAGAGACCTCCCGGGCCGGTGCCGATATGCCTATACTTTCAGCGGCGGCCCGTTCCTCCGGCCGCCGCATCTCCAGCGCTGGACCCAATGCTTGACCCCAGTGGATTCACCCGAAGTGCTTGACCAGTAGTGCTTGACCCGACGAAAGGCCCGTCATGAGCATCATTCCCGAAGACCTCTCCTACACCGCCGAACACGAGTGGGTCACCGCCCCCAACGCCGACGGCGTCGTCCGGGTGGGCATCACGGATTTTGCCCAGGACGCCCTCGGCGACGTGGTCTACGCCCAGATGCCGGAGGTGGGCACCAAGCTCACCGCCAATGACGTCGTCGGCGAGGTCGAATCGACCAAGAGCGTCAGCGACATCTACGCCCCGGTCAGCGGCGAAGTGGTGGCCCGGAACGAGGCGCTGGACACCGATTCGGCCCTGATTAACTCCGATCCTTACGGCGAGGGCTGGCTGCTGGAAATCAAGCTGGCCGAGGCCGACGCGGTCGAGTCGCTGCTCAGTGCATCGGAGTACGAACAGCAGGTAGGCTAAAGGCAAGGCCGCCCGGCCCTGCCGCTGGAGACAGCTGCCGGACGGCGGACCGACTACCGGATCTGCCAGGCTTTTCCGGACGGCATGCGTTGTTTGCAGGGGGGAACCTGCAACGAATCAGGAGGATT
Organism: Arthrobacter sp. NPDC080086; assembly: GCF_040702285.1. Classification (NCBI taxonomy): domain Bacteria; kingdom Bacillati; phylum Actinomycetota; class Actinomycetes; order Micrococcales; family Micrococcaceae; genus Arthrobacter; species Arthrobacter sp. NPDC080086. The sequence goes on along the minus strand of NZ_JBFBKP010000066.1, from coordinate 2,613 downwards.
CAATGGTTGGGCACGGACAGAACGACACCGGTGAATACGGCACGGGTGGAGTGAAAGCCTCGGAGACCACCTCGATCCACCTCACCCCGGTCCGCGACGAGCCGACGATCGCCCCGAAGGTTTCGACCGAGGAGCGCACCGCGATCGAATCGCTGCCGGCAGGTTCGGCTCTGCTGATCGCGCACAGCGGTCCCAACAGCGGTGCCCGCTTCCTGCTGGACTCGGACGTCACCACCGCCGGCCGGCACCCCGACGCCGACATCTTCCTCGACGACGTCACGGTGTCCCGCCGCCACGTCGAGTTCCGCCGCACCCCCCGCAGCTTCGAAGTGGTGGACACCGGCAGCCTGAACGGCACCTATGTCAACAACGACCGCGTCGACGCCGTGGAACTCAAGTCCGGCAACGAGGTGCAGATCGGCAAGTTCCGCCTGACCTTCTACCTGAGCCCTGTCCGCACCGCAGGCAACGTCTGATATCGGAGTACTTTCCGGTGGCCATGGCACAAGCCGAACGGCGCGGACCCCAGGTTTTGAACATCGGGGAGGTCCTGGGGCAACTCAGTGACGACTTCCCGTCCATGACCGCGTCGAAAATCAGGTTCCTTGAGGAAAAGGGACTCATCAACCCGCAGCGGACCCCCGCGGGGTACCGGCAGTACTCGGAGAACGACGTCGAGCGGCTCCGTTTCGTGCTGGCGCTCCAGCGCGACCAGTATCTGCCGTTGAAGGTGATCAAGGATTACCTCGACGCGATCGACCGCGGCGAACGCCCGGACAACCTTCCGCCCGGCGTCACCGTCTCGCCGCGGATCGTCTCCGACGAGCTCGCCTCCGAGTTGAACAACCGGGTGCGCCGGCTCAGCGAGGAGCAGCTGCGGACCGAATCCGGGGCGAGCGTCCCGCTGTTGGAGTCCCTGCTGAGCTACGGGCTGATCGGCCACGTCAACGGCCAGTTCGACGAGCACGCCCTGCAGGTGGCCAAGGCCTGCGTCCAGCTGGAAAGCCACGGCCTTGAACCCCGCCACCTGCGCCCCTTCCAGGCCGCCGCGGACCGGGAGTTTGGCCTGGTGGAACGCGCCGTCGCCACCCTCACGTCCCGCAAGGACGCCGCCTCGCACGCCCGCGCCGCCGAGGCGGCCCGGGAAATCAGCGACCTCTGCCTCTCGCTGCACCGGGCTCTGGTCCAGGACCGCATCTCGAGGATGGACATCTGATGATTGAGGTCGAGATCGTAGGCGTTCGGATCGAACTGCCCTCCAACCAGCCGCTCGTGCTGCTCAAGGAGATGCATGGCGAACGGCACGTGCCGATCTGGATCGGCACCCCCGAGGCCAGCGCCATCGCCCTGGCCCAGCAGGGCGTCGTCCCGCCGCGGCCGATGACCCACGACCTGCTGATCGACGTCGTCGAGGCGCTCGACCACACGATCGTCAGCGTCAACATCGTCGCCGTGGAGGATAACGTCTTCTACGGCCAGCTGCAGTTCGAGGACGGCACCACGGTCAGCTCGAGGGCATCCGACGCCCTCGCCCTGGCGCTGCGCGCCAAGTGCCGGATCTGGTGCGCCGACGCCGTCATGGATGAGGCCGGCGTGCGGATCACCGAGCATGATGAGGGTGAGGACACGGAGCCGGGTCCCGCCGTCGACGAAGAGGGGGAGATGCGCCGCTTCCGGGAATTCCTGGACGACGTCGAACCCGAGGATTTCGCGGGCTGACCCCGCCGAAGTCTCAAGTTGAGGTCGAAACTTTCGACACGCCCCGGCTATAGCCCCAACGTCTTTGACCTGAGGGGCCGGTCAGCCTAACGTCAGAGATACAAGTTCCCATTGCAGACAACAGGTGCGCACGTCACACTGGACTGAGCAGCCGGACCCGAACGGCGCGGATCACTCCCGCGCCGGGACGGCCCGACGGCGGCAGGAAAGCGCGCTAAGGCTGTAATTCCCCGCGGGAGCTCAGAATGAGGAGGATCCACGTGAGTCCGAAAGGCGACGCAGGCGAGCTCAAGCAGGCCTCGACGGCAGGTGTTGCCGTGCCCGCTACCGGCGCGCAGGGCCTGCTCTTCACCGAGGACCTCCCCGTCCTGGACGAAGATGCCGGCTACCGCGGACCGACCGCCTGCAAGGCCGCCGGTATCACCTACCGCCAGCTTGACTACTGGGCCCGCACCGGACTGGTGGAACCCGCCGTCCGCGGCGCCGCCGGTTCCGGCTCGCAGCGGCTCTACGGCTTCCGCGACATCCTGGTCCTCAAGGTCGTCAAGCGTCTCCTGGACACCGGAGTGTCCCTGCAGCAGATCCGCACCGCCGTCGAACACCTGCGTGAACGCGGTGTGGAGGACCTGGCCCAGATCACCCTGATGAGCGACGGCGCCAGCGTCTACGAATGCACCTCTGCCGACGAGGTCATCGACCTGGTCCAGGGCGGCCAGGGCGTCTTCGGCATCGCCGTCGGCCGGGTCTGGCGCGAGGTGGAGGGCAGCCTCGCGGCCCTTCCCAGCGAGCACGCCGCCGACCAGTCCTTTCCCGACGACGAACTGAGCAAGCGCCGGGCGGCCCGCAAGACCGGCTGATTCTTTCCCTTCAGACACAGAAGCGCGGGGCCACCAG